>JBJOID010000101.1:0-12572 GCA_046047315.1 Candidatus Hydrogenedentota bacterium
AGGCCGCCACTGGTGTCCACCAAGCGCGCCACCGCGCCCTGCGGACTTTGGCGATCCATGGTGCGCACGATGCCCCGAATCGAGGCGCCCTGCTGGCTTACGTAGATGGTCACGTCGTCGAGCGTGGCGCCGGGCTGCACGCTCAGCTGGGTGCGGCCGGGAGTGAGTCCCTCGGAGGTCGCGGTGAGCAGGTAGTCGCCAGGAGCCAGGTAAAGTTCGAACGAACCATCTGGATTCGAGAAGGTGCCCGAAGGCTGTTCCATTCCCGAGCGCATGACGCTCTGGCGCGCGTCGCCGTAGCTGGCGGTCTGGAGCGCCTGCACGGTGTAGACCGGCGGCGCGGCGTTGCTCTCGCGCACCAGCACCCGCCCGCGCACCAGCGCCGATTGCGTCATGGTGATCTTGTTTTCCCGGTCGAGCGCCAGCCCGGTGCGGCGCACCGCACCATAGCCCTCCTTTACGAACACGCCGCCGTAACGGCCGGAGGGCACCCCGCTGATGCGGAATTCCCCGGAAGACGAGGTGCTGGTCTTCTCCTCGATGCGCGTCATTGAGTCCAGTGCCAGCCCGGAGATGGTGACGTCGACACCGGAGAGGCCGTTGCCTTCCATGTCCCGGACCACGCCGAAGATGTCGTGAACTCCCGCCTCGATCGGGTAGAGCGTGACGTTGACCCCGGTCATTTCGGAGTAGCCGTCTGGATAAACGGGCACACCGCCCGTGTCAAACTTGTAACCTTGGCGTTGTGCGTAAACGCCGTAGGATCCGGCAGGCACTTCCTCAATCACGAAATCGCCGTTCGCGTCCGCCTGCGCGTCGCGGAAGGCCACGGCCGAAGTCAGCGGCGAAGCCAGCGCCGTCAGGCTGGGGATGAGGCGGATGCGCGCTTCTGGAATGCGTCGGCCAGCCGGATCCACCACCGTGCCGGTAATGCGCGATCCCGGAAACAGGTACACGTCCACGCGCAAGCTGCGCAACGAGGGGGTTAGCACGAAGGGGTCGGCCAGTTGTGGCGACTGGGACGCGGACTGCGCAAAGACTTGGTACTCCTGGTTGAGAGGAACACCAAGCAATTCATAGTAGCCGTCGTCTTCCGAGCGGTCGGACAAGGGCGGTGTGCGGCGCAGGGCTGCGGTAACGAACTGGGTCAGGGGACTTTCGGACGTGGTGAGCACCACCTCGCTGCCGGACACTGGTTCACCTCCGGGAGTGGTGATGTATCCCCACACCACGCCGGCGGGGTCCACCTCGAAATTGATGTTCCGCACCAGCGCATCCGCGGGCGTAACCTTAACGCGGCGGAAGGGGACCACCTCGGCTTGACGATAGGCGGAGCGCGCCAACTCGACCCGCACCGCGTAGTCGCCCGGCGCGTCCACCGGCAGCTCATAGTCTCCGGTGTCGGTGGTCGTGGCAGTCTTGAGCACGTTAGCGGCGGCATTGTCCAGCAGCGATACCGTCAACCCCGGCGCGCCCGTGCTCGTGCCCGCCTCGGTGACCCGACCCTGCACCGCCGATTTCAGTTCGAGTGCGACATCATGTACCACCTCGCGCCGGCTGTCGTCGAGGGTGCCGAGGGCGGCCTCATAGGACGTTATCGCGGCGCGCTGCTGCGGGAATACTTCCTTGCTGGGTATCCAAATCCGGTAGGCGCCTGGTTCCGGCAGGTTGATGAGATAGTCACCCGTTCCGTTGCTGATGCCCTGGATGGACTCGCCCCCGAGGCGGGCTGCTTCGCAGTCGCGCTTTGCCGCGGCAAGCGCGTCCGTATCGCCCGAGGCCTCCGCTGCGGCCAGTGCCTCGTCGCAGGCGGCCAGCGTGGTGGGGTCGGCCTCGGCCAGCGCCAGCACCGAGATTCCCGGAAGCGGCTGTCCAGACTTGTTGTCGGTAATCTTGCCGCGCACGATGAAGGCATCGGGCTCCGCTGTCGCGGAGGAGAGCGCGGCAGGGGTGCTCGTGGGCGGTGCGTCGGGTGTTTCAACGGCGGCCACCACAGGCGCGGGCGCGGCTGCCGGGGCGGGAGGCTCCACCGTTTCGACACGCTCGGCGGGGCGTTGCTCAACGCTCATCTTCGAGACGGGTGGCGGCGGCTCCTTGCGCGGGGCAAACATCACGGCGGCCACTGCGGCTACGGCGATGCCCACCAGCAGCAGAAGGAAGAGCTGGAAACTTGATAGGGTGTGGCGGCGTTTGGGACTCATTGTTTCACGTGGCCTGTTCCAGACGATACCACTTCGATATCATCGCGTCACACCCATCGCGGCGGAGCCGCGAATCAGGGGGTGCGAAGATACCGGCCCAGGGGAATCAACGCCACCAGCAGGGTGCCCACCGCGAGAATGAAGCTCGCGCCGAAGAGATAGGCGCCGCTGTAGCTCGACCACGATTGCGACATGAACACGGCATAGCGGTCATAAATGCCACCGCCGCCGGGCAGGCCGTTTGCCATGAGCAGGTCGAAGTTGGTGAAAGCGATAATCGCGCCGGCCATCGTAATGCAGCCGCAGAACAGCACCACGAGTGAGGCCATCGAATAGCGGAACCGCGACACTTCATAGTCGCGCAGCGCCACGATACGCACCCGCTCTTCCACCCGCCGGTGAAAGTTCATCGGTGCGGAAAGCATGGGCTCGCTCCGGAGCGCGGACTCAATCAGCGAGTCCAGCTCGTCGCCCTCCGGCATCTCAAAATCGTCATCGCGCATTCGTGTGCATTTCCTGCTCAACCACGCCGCGCAACTGTTTGCGCGCGCGGAACATCCAAGTCTTCAACGTGCCCATCGGGATATTCATCACCTGGGCGATTTCCTCGTAGCTCACGCCTTTCAAGTAATACAGCGTGATAATCTGCACGTAACGATCCGGCAGGCGCTTCACGCAGCGGCGGATCATCTCGGGCATGTCCGGGTTTTCGACTGGCTCTTCGGCCACCGGGGTTTCATGCTGCAATTCTTGTTCCACCGCGTTGCGCCGTTTGCGGCGGTTCAACTCGGTCAGGCAAACGCTGCACGTCACCCGGTACATCCACGTGGAGAAGGCGCAATCTCCCCGGAACCCCTTTAGAAGGCGGTAGGCCTTAAGGAAGGATTCCTGGGCCATGTCTTCCGCCAGCGCCGAGTCGCGCATAAAGCGGTAAGCGACATTGAAAACGACATGCTGGTGACGCCGCACCAGTTCCGAGAAGGCCTCCGGGTCTCCAGACTTGCTCTGGTTCACCAGCTCGAGGTCGCTGAGGGGACCGTTCCCTGATGCCTCAATCAGGCCGGGATGCGCGGTGACCGCCTTCGTGCTCATGTATCGCTCCTCGTGATCAAGATGTCGCCATTGAGGGAATTCATGGTCAGCCGGGTCTGTCCGTCGCCGATGGTGCCGTGAAGCGCCTGACGCTTCCGCACCCCGCGAATCTGCTGCACCAGCAGATCGGAACGAACGGTGCCGCCCCCCGTGGTGGCGTTCACCTCGGCGGAGCAGTCCTCGGCCAGTGCCAGTGTAATCCCTCCGTTCATGGCTGTCAAGTCACAAGCAGTGATTTCCGGGTCCAGTAAGTGCGCGTAAATATTGCCGTTAGCCGTCGAGGCGCGCAGGGCTCCTCCGTTCAGATAGGCGTAAATGCTGCCATTCACCGTCTCTATGGCAACCGGCTCCACCGCCCCCGTCACCCGGATTCGACCGTTAGCCACCTTGGCCTCCACCGTGCCGTGCGGGTCGGTGATTTCCACGTCGGCATTGTTGCTCTGCACCGACACCGGGCCGCAGCCCGCCCCGATGAACACATTGCCATTGCCACCTTCGATGCTGACCGAGGTGTCCTCCGGTACATACACAACGTAATTCACCAGCACGTCGATGGCCTCCGGGCGCTCGCCCGGCTCCGTCACCACCCGCAGGCCCTCCGGCTGCTGTGTAACCTGAACCAGGGAGGGGAGATAGCTACCCGCCAGTGTGGCGGATTCCGACGTGGCCGCGTAGGCCCGCAGGTCCGCTTCCAGCAGGATTATCGGCTCGGTGTGCGTGCGCACCTGAATCGCGCCGTCGCGGTTTATCAAGTGCAGCTTGCCCGCCGGTGCCAGCCGTTCTGAACGCGTCTCCCGCACCATCGGGCTGCACACCTCCAGCGATAGCTTCGGGGAGAGATAGCCCACCGTGAAGCATTGGATGGCCGCCGCTATCACCAGGGCCAGACTTGCGCTACGAAGAAAGATGTACATACGCTATTCGGACCCTAACCCGGCCTGCGGGGTTTCGGGGCTTTCAAGGGATTTCATGCAGACACTATACCTTTTCTTCATCACTGTGCCGCTGACCGCCGTCGTCGTTGGGCTCTTTTTCACCATCGGGCGCAGCGTCGGCCGGCTGTGGCTCGATCACCGCGTCAAGTTGGCCCTGCTCGAAAAGCTCGAAGAAAAGCCCCATTTGCTCCGTTCCTTCGACGAACTCCAGGATCTATTGGATGACACGCCCCGCCACGAGACTGACGCCAGCCGCGTCAACTTCATGGTCACCGGCGCGGTGCTCGCCCTCATCGGCATCGTCTGCGTGATCGTCGCACAAACCGCCGGCAGTGGACGCGCGGCCGTTGGCGTCTACTTCGGTGGCGTCGCCAGCGTGGCCCTCGGCTTCATCCTTGCCCTCGTCGGACTCCTCACCTGGTTCCTCGCCCGCGCCCCAGTCACCCGAACCGGAGACCGCCCGCCTCCTTGGTATAGCAGGTTGACCGCGTGGCTGCTGAGACGAGGCAGATAGTCATTCGACGAGTCGAGCAATTGCAATTAACTCTTGTCAGTCTTGCGGAATTAGCTACTTCAGGGTATACTCCGTTGGTTCTAAGGATGGGGTAACTTTGTGACGCCTGACCAGATACGAAATGAAATCCTTTCAAGCCTTCCGGGGCTTCCCCGGCTGGCGCGGGAGGTGTTGCGCGCACCGGAGTCGGTGGGGATGCGGCTGCCGGAATTGGCAGCGATAGCGGAATCGGAGCCGGAGACGGCGGTTCAGGTGATGGTGGAGGCGGCCCGGATGTCGCCACGGCAGCCGCCGCGCACCTTTGAAGGCGCGGCGCGTCAATTGGGAACCAACGGCCTTTGCCGGGCCCTGTTGCGTGGGGTCATGCCGCAGCGTTTTCCACAGCAGCCGGGCGATGACGCGATTGATGTCGAGGCTTTCTGGTGGCAGGCGAACCTGCGCGGCGCCTGCGCGGCGCACCTCGCGCGGCAGTGCCAGCCCGAATTGTTGGCCGATGCTTTCCCCGCGGCTTATCTTTCCCAAGTGGGGCGGCTCGCGCTGGAGCTTGCACCGGAGTCGCCCGAAGCGGCCTCGACCGTATTCCTGCACGCCGGCGCCGGGGTGGCCGCCCTGGACATGGAGCAAAGGCGTTTCGGAGCGGACCATGCGCTCGCGGGTAAGTGGGTGCTTGAGGCGTGGGGGCTGCCGCGCGCGTGGGCCGAGGCCATCTGGCTGCAATATCATCCCGCCGGTACCCTGGATCACACCTCTTACCCGGTGGCGCTGGCAGAGCTGGTGGGCCTGGCGAACCGGCTGGTGACCACGCAGTTGACCGGCCAGCAGGAGGCTTTCCTCGAATCGGCCGTTCCCGTGGCCGAGCGGTTGGGGCTGAGCCTTGCCGCGTTGCGGGCTGCGGCGCACACAGACTATGAACAGCTCGCCGAGGAGTTGGTGCCGCTTGAGGTCTCTTTTGCCGAGGCCGCCGCGGAGCTGCACAATCTTGATCCAGCCGAGTTGATGACACGCCTCGAATGGGCGGAAACCATCAACGGACTTTACGAGGCGACGGCGGAACTGTCCAGCGAGACGGCGGTGCTGCTGGAAATCGTCCGGCGGCTGCGTTCCCTGGTGCCCTGCGAGGCGGGACTGTGCATCCTGACGGGCGCGCAGGGCGGGATCACCTCGGGTGCAATCTGGCGCGGCGAGGGCGAGGCCGGGCTGCTGCCTATCTCCGCCCAGGACGGCAACGACCGCACTTCGAGCGCTATTCGCCGGCTGCTGGACAGCATCGACGGTGCCGCGCTCGGGATTCCCGGCCACGAGGGCGGAGGCATGGTGGCGCTTCCCATCGGCGGTGCGGGCCGGGTATACGGACAGTTCGTGCTGGAGGCCGCGAAGGATGCCCCCCCGACGGCCCAGCGGCTCGCTCGGATAGACCATTTCATTCACGCCTGTGTCAGCATTCTGCGCCGCGTCGAGGCGCAGCGGTTGAATGCCAGGCGCGAGGAAGAGGCCGGGGCCGCCATCCTCAAGCAGGAAGCGGCGCACCGCAAACTGCTGCGCAAGGCCCGCCTCGAGAGCGTCGGGCGCATGGCGGCCGGAGCCGCCCACGAAATCAACAATCCACTTGCGGTCATCTCGGGCCGGGCACAGTTGCTGTTGGGTCGTGCTGCCGACCCCGAACAGGCGCAGGCGCTCGAAACCATCGTGCAACAGAGCCGCCGCGTGAGCCGCATCATCAGCGACCTCATGCAGTTCGCGCGGCCCGACGCGCCCAAGTTCGCGCCAGTGTCGCTCAGCCAGCTGCTGCACCAATGCTATGTGTCGCTGGCGCCGCGCGCCGCCGAGCAGCAGGTGCGCGTTGTGGAGGACTACGCCACCGGGCTGCCGCTCGTCGAGGCGGACCGGCACCAGATGTCGCAGGTCTTCACGCATCTCATCACCAACGCCCTGCAGGCGATGCCCGATGGCGGCATGCTGACCCTGCGGGTGAAGGCCGGGCTGCATACACCCAGCGTAGTGGTGCAGATTGAGGATACGGGCCTGGGCATACAGCCGGAGCACATGGACCGCATCTTCGAACCCTTCTTTAGCGGCCGCCCGATGGGGCAGGCCGGCACCGGGCTGGGTCTGTCGGTATCGCTGAGCATCGTTGAGCGCCACTTCGGCACAATGGCCATGCAAAGCCAGCCGGGAGAAGGCTGCACCTGTACCATGCGGTTCCCCGCGTCGGGCGTGATGGAAGCCATCGCCCCCGCCATTGAGGCGAAGGCCGCTGCGGAAGCGACGGAAGCTCCGGCGGCGGAAGCGCCGCCTGCCCACATGCCGGGGCAGCCGCGCATCGTGGTGTGCGAATCCAACGAAGATGCCCGCGAGGTTTTGCTGCGCACGCTGGAGGGACGCGGCTACCGGGTGACGGCCGTGCACGACGGGCTCGAGGCTCTGGCCCTGTTGCTCACGGAACCCACCGATGTCCTTCTGTGCGACCTGCAGGAAACCGCGCTCGGCGGCATACCGCTCATCACGCAGGTGAGCGACCGATTCCCCGAGCTCGCCATCGTCGCGTTTTCCAGCCAACTATCGAGCGAGATTGTCAGCGATCCGCTTTGCAGACTGGTGCGGGCCACGGTGCACAAGCCCTTCCATTTGGACACCCTCTTCGCCGCGCTCGACAACTGCCTCGGCGCGCGGCGGCGCATGGCGCAATAGTCCGCGCGCGTTTCTCCTGCCTGGTGTACCCCGTCCATTCCCTCTTGTTATCATGCCGCCCTTGGTCGAGGAGGGAACGAGCATGAGCAGAAAGTTTGCCCTGGGGCTGGATTTCGGCACCGCTTCGGCGCGGGCCATCCTGGTGGATGTGGCCACGGGCGAGGAAGTAGCCACGGCGGTCGAGCCCTTCGCGCATGCCGTCATCGATGAATGCCTTCCCGGAACAGGGGAACGGTTGCCGCGAGAATGGGCTTTGCAGCATCCGCAGGACTATCTCGACGCCATGGACAAAACGGTGCGCGCCGTGATGAGCTTCGCGGGCCTGGCCCCGGCCGAGGTGATCGGCATCGGTGTGGACTTCACCGCCTGCACCCTCATGCCCGTGGACGCGGCCGGCACGCCGCTCTGCCTGCTGCCGGAATTCGCCGCCAACAAGCATGCCTGGGTAAAGCTTTGGAAGGATCACGGCGCGCTGGAACAGGCGGCGCGCATTACGCGGCTCGCGCGGGAACGCGGCGAGGCATGGCTTCCCGCCT
The DNA here is from genome assembly GCA_046047315.1 of Candidatus Hydrogenedentota bacterium. Lineage (GTDB taxonomy): Bacteria > Hydrogenedentota > Hydrogenedentia > Hydrogenedentales > JAEUWI01 > WGMK01. Next base: position 7,967 of record JBJOID010000101.1, read on the forward strand.
ACGGCGGCGCGGTTTCCAGCGAATGGCTTTTTCCCAAGGCCCTCAAGGTGCTCGAGGAAGCCCCCGAGATCTACGCTGCGGCCGACCGTTTCATCGAAGCGGGGGACTGGCTGGTCCTGCAACTGACCGGGGAGGAAAAGCGCAACGCCTGTGCCGCCGGGTACAAGGCGCTTTATGACGGCGCGTATCCCTCGCCCGAGTTTCTTGGCGCGTTGAATCCCGGCTTCGCGCAGGTGGTTTCCGAGAAGTTGCACCCGGAGGTTCACCCCGTCGGGGTGAAGGCGGGCGAACTGACCGCCGCCATGGCGGCGCGGCTGGGCCTTGCTCCCGGCACGCCGGTGTCCACCGCCGTGATCGACGCGCATGCGGGCGTGCCCGGTTGCGCCGTGGCTGATGCGGGGAAGCTCGTCATCATCATGGGCACCAGCTTCTGCCACCTCGTCTGCGGCACCGATAAGCACGTGATCCCCGGGCTTTCCGGCGTGGTGAAGGATGGCATCCTGCCCGGTTACTACGGCTATGAGGCGGGGCAGGCGGCGGGCGGCGATCTTTACGCGTGGGTGGTGGAGCATTGCATACCCAAGAGTTCGCACGACGCGGCGGCGGCTGAGGGCTTGAGCATCCACGCCTATCTGAGCCGAGAAGCCGGGAAGTTGCAACCGGGAGAGAGCGGGCTTGTCTTTCTCGATTGGTGGAACGGCAACCGCAGCATCCTGGCTGACGCGGAGCTGACGGGCGTGATGCTGGGCCTGACGCTGTCTACCCGTCCGGCGGAAATCTACCGCGCGGCCCTCGAGTCCACCGCCTTTGGAACGCTCAAGATCATCAAGCAAATGGAGGAGGGCGGACTGCCCATCGACGCCATTTACGCCTGTGGCGGCCTGCCCAACAGCAACCCGCTCTGCATGCAGATCTTCGCGGACGTGACCGGCCGCGAGATCAAGATTGCCGCCAGCGAGCAAACGGTCGCGCTGGGCTCCGCCATGTTCGGCGCCTGCGCGGCGGGCAAGGTGCGCGGCGGACACGACACCATCGCCGACGCCGCGCGCGCCATGGCCCGGGTGAAGGCGGAAAGCTACAGGCCGGATGTCGGGCGCAACAAGGTGTATGGCGAGCTATTCGCCCAATATGAGAAGCTTCACGATATGCTGGGTCGCGACGTACAGGGCCCGATGAAATCCATACGGCTCATACAAAAGACCGCCAATACAAGCAAAGGATGACGCCGCCGATGCGCAAGGAATCACTCGCCTTCTTGAAAAGACTGCTTTCCACCCCCAGCCCGAGCGGCGGGGAGGAGGCGATACAAAAGGTCTGCCAGGAATACGCCAAGGACTTCGCGGACGAGATCTACAAGGATGTCCACGGCAACCAGTACCACGTGCTGAACAAGTCCGCCGATGTGCGCGTGATGTACGCGGGGCACGTGGATGAGATATCGCTGATGGTGAACACCATCACCAGCGACGGGTTCATCACCTTCGTGCCGGTGGGCGGCGTGGACACGGCCGTGCTGGGCGGGCAGCGCGTGGTGGTGCATGGCACCAAAGGACCCATTCCCGGGGTAATTGGCCGCAAGGCGATTCACCTGATGACGGATGAGGAACGTGGCAAGCCGTTGAAACCCCACGAAATGTGGGTGGACATTGGCGCGAAGGACAAGAAGGAAACGGAGCGCCTCTGCAAGGTGGGCGACGCCATCACCATTGACCAGGGCTACCAGGAACTCCGTAACCACTTGGCCGTGGCGCGCGCGATGGACGACCGCATTGGCGCCTTTGTTTGCATCGAAGCGCTTCGGCTGGTGGCCGCGCGCAAGCCAAACGTGGCGGTCTACTGCGTGACCACCGTGCAGGAAGAAATCGGGTTGCGCGGCGCCACCACCAGCGCCTACGGCTGCAACCCGCACGCGGGCGTGGCGGTGGACGTGGGCTGGGCCACCGACCACCCGCGCGGCGAAGGCGACAAGTGGGGTCTGGTCAAGCTGGGCGAGGGGCCCATCATGTCCAAAGGCCCAAACATCAACCCCGTGGTGCACAAGCAACTGCTCGACGTGGCAAAGAAGAAGGGCATACCGCTGCAACACCGCGCCGCGCCGCGCGGCACCGGCACCGACGCCAACGCCATGCAGCTCAGCCGGGGGGGCGTGGCCACCGCGCTCATCGGCATTCCGAACCGCTACATGCACACCCCCGTCGAGATGGTGTCGCTGGTGGACGTGGAGCATGCCAGCAAGCTCCTCGCCGAGTGGACCCTCTCCCTCAAGGCCAACGTCAGCTTCATTCCCTGAAGATGCATAAACCTGTTCGGCTTGTTGAGCCCGGCGCGCCGCCGGATAACCGCATGCCGTGCTGGTGTGCCTTAGGCCATGTCTAGTAGGCAGTGCGGCCCGTTTGAGACTGGAGCGTTCCTCCGTCGCCTTCGCCCACCTTGAGGAGCCAGACGTTGAACATGCCGCTGAACACGTCGCAACTGTAGCCCCAACCCCGGCTTTGGAATGTTTCGATGAGCCGTTCGCCCAGTCCCGCCTCGATGTCGGTGTAGCCCACGAGGGCGGGCACCGCTTCCACCACGACCCAGGCGCGACCGCGCGCGTCCAGTTCCTCGGAGACGCGCCGCAATAGCGTCTCGTAGTCCGGCACCTGCTCCACCTGCCGGTCGGCATCGTGCAGGTTGTGCGCGAAGAGGACGGCGGCATTCTGTTTGAGGGCGATAACGGGCTCGCCCGCGCGGGCATGCTGCTGGAAGACCCGCGCCGCCCCGAGGTAGTCATGGCGCAGGGGAATGACCTGCAGGGCCAGCGCCTGGGCGCCCAGCAGGAACACGAGCAGGCCGGCCGCACACGCGCGCAGCCACACATGCGGCAACCGGGCCACGCCCGCGCCCAGCGCCACATAGAGTCCAATGTAGGCGAAGGTCATGTACCGCTCGACCAGTACCTGGCGGTGCAGTCCCCAGGCGAGCGCCATCAGGCAGGCAAGCGGTATCAGCGTCCATGCGGCGGTAAGGTAGAGGCGCTCCTGCTCCGTGGCGTCGCGTCGCGCGCGCCAGAGCGACGAAGCGAGATACCACGCCAGGAGGATCGCGCTGAAACGGAAGAGCCACAAGCCCAGCCGCATGCGCGGCGAAATAAAGGCGTTCGCGTCATTGCGCGCGCTGAACCACGCGCCCAATGGTGAGAGCACCTCGCGGGCGTTGTCGGCGGGCAGGTTGTAATCCACCCAGTCAAAGGGGTGCGTGTAGTGGTGCTGCACCAGCTTGTACACCTGGCCCAGCGGCGGCGGGGGCACGTCTGGATAGAGCTGATTGCCGGGCAGGGTCCACTGCCACACCGCCACCGAGAGCACCAGCCCCGCGTGCGCGCATCCCCAGATGAACCAGCGCCTCACCGGAGTGCGTCGAAAGAACAGCAGATAGAGGCCCTGCACGGCGAAGAGGAATGCGCCGAAGGCATGCGTCCAAAGCAAGACGCCGTTGGCTAAGGCATTGGCGAACCACCAGCCACGCCGACCGCCCGGCTCCGTCGCGCGCAAGAGGAAATACAGGCCCGCTATCGTCGCGAGAATGGCCAGCGGATAGTTGCGAATCGACTGCGCCTGGAACACCTGATACGGCGCGAGCGCGAAGACCAACGTCGCGACGGACGCGGCCCAGCGGCCATACAGCCTGAGGCTGAGCGCATAGAGTGGTGGGAAGGCCGCCATGCTGAGCAGCACCGACAGCCAGCGCAGTCCCGTGTCGGACTTGGACACCAGCTCGCTCCACGCGTACTGAAGCACGTGATAGGCGGGGACAAAGCTCCAGTCGAGTTCGCCTTGAACCCGCAGTCGCGCCGCCAGCCCGGACACGTCCACCGCGCGGGCGGTGATCCACTCGTCATACCAAACTGACTGATCACCCAGCCGCCACGCCCGCACCGCCAGTGCCAGCAGCATCACGCCGCCGCACAGCAGCGCGTCGACGGCGCGGCCGGAAAGCAAGGGGATGCGGCTGGCGGGGGTGCTGGACATGACGCCGCCATGATCCCCGTACCGGCGCTGGCGGATCAACTGCGGAGATGCGCGCGGGAGTGTTGATGCCGTATAAGCAAAGCCGGGAGGTTGTCTCATGCGATGCATGCGATGGATATATCTGGCCGCGATGTTGCTGTGCTTTGCTGCGCACGCACAAGACTCCCGGCCGAACGTGATTGTTATTGTGACGGACGACCAGGGCTACGGCGACCTGTCCGCGCACGGCAATCCACACCTGCGCACGCCACGCTTGGATCGCCTTCGGGAGGAAGGCACCGCCCTCGACCGCTTCTACGTTTCCCCCGTGTGTTCTCCCACGCGCGCCAGCCTCATGACGGGCCGTTACTACTATCGCACCGGGGTGGTGGACACCTATATCGGTCGCTCGATGATGCATGCCTCGGAAAGGACGCTCGCGGAAATGCTGCGCGACGCGGGCTATCGCACGGGCATTTTCGGCAAGTGGCACCTTGGCGACACTTATCCGCTGCGGGCGATGGACCAGGGCTTCGAGGAATCACTGGTGAACCGGGGCGGCGGCATTGGGCAGCCGAGTGACCCGCCCGACAACAGTTATTTTGATCCCCGGTTGC
>JBJOID010000102.1:0-15727 GCA_046047315.1 Candidatus Hydrogenedentota bacterium
TCACGTTTGACGTGCCCGGAGATTCGGACCTAAAGTTTACCTCGCCCGTGCGCGTCACGCCCGTGACGATGCCCTTCGAGTACAAGCCCGTGGAAGACCCGATTCCGGGGTACCTGTCGTCCAAGTAATGCAGCGCCGGGGGGAGATGCAGCCATGTTGAAATTCCTGCTGGCCGTGGCGGTGGTGGCGTTGTCCTTCATCCAGGCGGGATGGATGGCCATGTTCGCCCTTGAGCTGTTTTTCGACACGAGCCGCACGACGGCCGCCGAGCGCGCGCGTGTCATCGCGCGCTATCTCGTCTTCCTCATTACCGTCCAAGTCGGTATCGTGATTATTTTTCTGCTCATCCTTTACTCCGGCGGCGACGCTGGCATACTCGGGAATTGATCATGCCTTCCAGCCCACGCAAGACTTTTCTCTTCGGCTTTGCGGCCGGCTTTGTATCGGCGTTCCTGCTGCTGATCGCCGGGCTGCTGGGGGCGGCTTTCTTCCTGCGCGATACCCTGGTTGAACGGCGCGCCGAGCGCCTCGAAGCACCGCCCCTCGCGCCGGGCATGAAGGCGGAGTACGGCTGGTCGGTCGTCGATGCAAGTGGAAAAAAGATTCCGCTGTCCGACTTCGAAGGCACCCCCATCTTCCTGCATTTCTGGAGCCCGAGCTGCCTATCCTGCGAGGCGGAAGTGGCCTCGTTGAACAAACTCTACGAGGACACGCGGGACAGTGGCGTGGCATTCATTGCCATCTCAGCAGACACCAAGGCGGACGAGCTGGACGCCGCCGCGCGACGGCTGGGAATCAAGTATCCAGTCTACACCGTCGATGCGCCCGTGCCGAGCGTCTTCCAATTTACGGCTGGCCCGGCCACCTTCATCATCGATCACACGGGGCTGTTGGTCTTCAAGCATGTCGGCGCCTCGAAGTGGGACGGCGCTGCCGTGGTGGGATTCCTCCGCGCCCTGGGCATCACCGCAAAGATGCCCCCGCCGCAGATTGAATTGCCCGAGATGTTCAGGGAGCCGGGGGAAGTCCCACCTGATGCGCAATGAACACATCGACGAGCTCGTCGTCGAAATGTTTTCCGCGCTCGCGCTTGAAGTACTCAATCGCGTCGTCGTGCCCGGTCACCGTGCTGCGGTAATGGCGAGGGCTGGTCATCGCGCAGTACACCACCAGGATGCGAAGCATCCGCGCCAGCAGCGGGATGTCCTCCCCCTCGAGCCCCTCGGGATACCCGGTGCCATCAAAGCTCTCCTGATGGTAACGCACCGCATCGAGCACGTCCCCGCATACGCCGCGCTCCGCCAATAGGTCCGCCCCCAGCGCGGGGTATTGCTTGAGCAGCATCCACTCGTCGTAGCTCAGCACGCTTTTCTTCAGAAGAATATCGTTCGAGAGGCGAATCTTGCCGATGGCGCGCAACAGCGCGGCGCGCTCCAGCGCAAGGCGGTTGTCCGCATCCAGTCCCATCGCGTCGGCAAAACGCGTGGCGTGCTCGCGCAGGCGCGTGGCGGCTCCGGCTGGAATGCCCTCGCGGCAATCCACCGCCTCCGCGAGCAGTTCGAGCAGGGTCTCATGCTCTGCGGCCGCGTCCCGCATCAGGCGCGCTGCTTCCTTCAGATGCTCCTTGGCGGCCACCACTCCCACGGTTCCTGGAGGAGGCGTCCCGCCGTTCTTCACCGGCGCCGCCACCACGCCCTCGCCCAGCGCCTCGAGCGCCTTCAAGCTTGCCGCGTCACCCGCCGCCGCCGCGATGCGTATGTCCATGCTCTGCCGTTCTCCCGCTGGCTGCCACAGCCACCTGCCATGCTATCAGGCGGGAAAGAACAGGGCAACTGCAATCCCAGGCAAAGGAAAGCGCCCGGCGTTCCTATGGAGCACCGGGCGACTAGGCAAGAATTTTACGGAAGCTACTCGAAAATAGCCCGGAAGGCCTGCGGATTGTCCAGCAGGTGAAGCTCTTTGCGCAGGAACATCGAGTGTTCCTCGGCGCTGATGGGCTTCATCCGGCGCAATCGCGGCGCCAGCCCGGCCGGGTTCGGGTGCGGAGAGAAGGCCTCGCGAGGCGGTGCTTCCTCCTCCTCGCCCGTGGGGGCGGCCGGTCCAGTACTCGACAGCAGGTGATCAATCCGCGATTCCACGAAGACACCGATCACCTCGAGTAGGTGCTCCTTGCGGGCTTCGACGCTTCCATGCGTCATGATGTCCTTGTCCAGCGCGAGAACCCGGCCACCAAACACCACCACCATTTCCTGACACTCCGGGCAGGGACCCACGATGATGGAGCCCGGCGGCGGCGTGATGATACGGCCTTGCGCGTGGCAATGCGGACACTGTACATCCATGAGCGATAACATCTTCTGGCGTACCTCCTGCCTGTTGGGGTTTACGTCACTGCTTTCCACCGACAAAATTATAACACGATGCCAAAATTTCGCAAAGTCAATCTGGAATTCCCCGAAATATGCGCACAGAATAAGGGTTATCAAAGCTCTAAAATCTGGAATCCATAACAAAAGAAGAACCCCCCGGATTTCCGGGGGGCTCGACTTGGCGTAAATGCTGTGCGTGAAGCTGACCTAGAAGGCCTCAACCACCTCGGGTTCTAGCAGTTTGCGCACATCGCTCCGGGCAATCACCGTCGCCGCCTGATCGTAGATGACGTACTTGGTGCTGCCCTGCTCGCGGGCGTCGTCTTCAACGCACGCGGCCATGGCTTCACGCCATCCCTGCATGTTTTCCATGTTCCAGAGTCTTTGCTCCTGCTCCGTCAAGGTATACCGCCAGATCTTCTTGGACATGTACCTGTCTCCCCGTGTGCCATGATTCGGCCCGTCCACACAATATGGGCAGGCCACTCTCTCCAGGAACGGGGCAACTGCGCAGCACAGTTACCCGTAGAATAGCGGAAATTTTAGCATACGGCCGACATAGCGTCAATGGGCAGTAAATGCCTCATGTAAGTCAGGTTAGGCACCCTTGTCTGCCGTTCGCCAGCTGCTCCCGGTTAACGCATCTGAACAGGGTCAGGGTGACACCGGCTCGCTGGCCAGAGTTGCCGCCAGTTTTTCGATGTTTTCCCGGTAAAGCTCTAGCAAGGAGGGCCACGGTGCGTCTTCGTCGATGCCCTCCAAGAGCGTGTGCAGGGGCACGGCCTCCGCATCGGAGCTGGCTGCACGCCCCAGACGTGGCGCGGAAGCGGAAGGGTTGGGTTCGGCTCTAAGTCCAAGGCTTTGAAGTAGATAAGCGAATTGCCCATCCGGGTCGGCCAGCTCGCCGAAGGCGGCGTCTTCCAGCGTTTGCGAGGCAAAGAGGGACAGCGCGCGCAAATCCTGCTTGAGCCGCGCGAGGTTCGCGGAGATGGTGGCTTCAGCGTCGGGCATGAGACGCGCAAAGTCGCGCGCGAGGATTTCGCTCATACGCGACAGGTTCTCAAGCGACAACCAGAAAAGGCTGGGCCCGCCGCTGGATTCTCCTGACGCTCCGGGAATCATGGCAATACCGCCCCCGCCATCGAGCGGGCGCGTGGCGTCGATCTCAATGGTTTGAATGCGGGCGGCGCGCGCGGCGGGGTAGCTGGGGTCGGCGGGCCAGGCCGAGCCCAAGGTGAGAATTGCGCTCAAGCCGGGGAGCACCTCTTCGCAGTGGGCGCGAAGGGCCTCGCGTTCCGGGACAGACCCGGTCATGGGAATGCGCGCTACCTCCAGCGGCGTGCCTTTGGCAAGCGCATGGGCGATAGCATGAACCGGCGGCCAGACCGTGGCCACGGTTATCTTTGCCCCGGTTGTGGTGGTCTCCGTCGGAGGCGCGCCCGCCGTCGGGGCGTCCCCGATGTATTCCAGACTGACCTGTGCCGGGGCAAGGGCCGCCATGCCGAGCAGCGCCAGCAGCGCTGAGACGCGCGTTAAGGGGAGTCTCATGCGGCGGCCTCCTGAAAGCCGCGCAGGGCCACGCGCAGCAGGGTGGTCAGGAAGAAAATCACGGCGGCGACGATGATGATCGCGCCGCCGGAAGGCAAGGGCAGTTCCAGTTCCATCGGCAGCAAGATGCCGAGCAGGCAGCTGACGGTGGAGAAGAGCATGCTGAGCGCCACGAAGGAACGCAGCGAGCGCGCCAGGTTTCTCGCTGCGGCGGCCGGGATAAGCAGCAGCGCTTCCACCAGCACCGCCCCCACGATCTTCACCGAAGCGACCGTCAGCACGGTGATCATCAAAACGAACAGATAGTCCTGTAGGCGCACCCGCACCCCGCGCACGCCAGCCAGCGCGGGGTTGAACGTCGCCAGCAGCATCCGGTTGTAGTTCGCCAGCCCAAGCGCGGCCGTGCCCAGCGCCATCACGAAGAGAAGGTTCAGGTCGAAATTGTTCACCGTCAGTATCGAGCCGAACATGATGGTGTCCAGCACGTGGACATTCACCCGCGCGGTGACGAAGAGCAGCAGGCTGGCGCCCACCGCCAGCGAAATGGCCAGAAAGACCCCGATGATGGTGTCCGAAGCCATGCGCGTTTGGTTGCGGGTGTAGTTCATCACCAGCGCGAAGAAGATGCAAAACGAAAAGAGCGACACATAAGGCGCGGTGTAGACTTCGCCCAGCAGGATGCCGATTGCCACCCCCGTCAGCGCCGCGTGTCCCACGGCCTGCGAGAAGAAAGCCAGCCGTTTCGCCACCACCATCGTGCCCACGGCGCCCAGCAACGGGCCTATCACCACCGCCGACACCAGCGCGTTCACCACGAAGGCGTACTGCAGCGAGTCCGGCAGCCACCCCGCAAGGGCGGCCTGCTCGAAGGTGGAGCGTATGAAGTCGTAAACGAGGGACATGCAGTCAATACTCGAGGATAGGTCAACGGCCTGCAAGTGTACCCCTTCACGGCGGGGGTCTGTCCAGCGGGAGCACGGCCGTCTGCATCTTCAAACTTGCAGGATAGCCGGTAGGTAACCATACCTCAGAGTGGTTGGGCCCTAGCTTTCGCGTGATGGCGTTGCGTTTCAGCGGCTGAAGGCCTCGAGAATCTTGTCGCCGTCGAGGGTGGTGGCGGGGCTGCCGGTGAAGCGGTGGCTGCGGTTGATGCAGGTGACATGGGTGGCGACTTGCTTCACGAGCTTGAGGTCGTGGTGCACCCACAGGATGGTGGCCCCGGCCGCGTGCAGGGCCATTACTTCCCGTTGGATAAGTTCCGCGCCGTGGCGATCCACGCTGGAAAGGGGCTCGTCGAGGATGAGCAGGCTGGGGCGGGGCAGCAGCGCCTGTGCAAAGAGCAGCCGCTGGCGTTCACCGCCGGAGAGCTGGCCAACCAGACGCCCCTCTTTTCCCTTAAGGCCGAGGCGCTCGAAGAGGCTGTCCATTTCGGGGCGGAGCGTGGGGGAGACCCCAAGAAAGGCGGGGCGCCGCTGGCAGGACAGGGCGATGAAGTTGGCCACCGAGATGGGGAGGGTGGGGTCCATGTCGAGGCGCTGGGGCACATAGCCAATGCGGCGCGGACCGCGCCAGGCAATCTCGATGCGGCCGTCGTGGGGCATCTGCCCGAGCAGGCTGCGAAGGAAGGAGGTCTTGCCACCGCCATTGGGACCGATGATGCAGTGCAGCGCGCCAGGCTGCACGGTGAAGTTGAGATTGTCGAGGATACTGTTCCCGCCGAGGGACAGCCCCAGCCGCTTTACGCTGATGCCGGGTCCGGCGAGACCGCTCGCGGGGGTGCCCGGTTCGGGCGTCAAGCCGTGTTCGATGGCACCCGCGGTATTAGTCACGGGCGAACCAATCCAGCATGGTCCGGGTGACCAGCTCCGGTTTGTCATGGTGCACCCAGTGCCCGGCACCGGGCACGGTCACGAGGGTCCACGTATTGTCCAGATACTCCCACGTATTGTTGAGCCCGTTGGCGTGGAGGGCGGTGTCGTCCAGGCCGTGGAACTGCAGCACGGGCATGGTGATTCGTGGTATCTCACGAGCGTTCTCACCGTAGGGCTCGCGCGGATAGTTCTGCTTGTAGTAATTCAGCATGGCTTCATAGTTGGAATTGTTGAACGCCTCGACATAGGCGGGGCGCGCCTGTTCATCTTTTCCGGAGACGATGTTCGCAAGGAAGTCGGCGTTGAGCATCGAGGCGGCTTCCGGCTGCTGGAAGGCACGGGCATAGTTGGCATTCTCGCGCTGCACCTCGTTGGTGGCCAACTCGCGCGTCATGCAGTTGGGGTGCGGCAGATTCAGGATGACCAGCTTCTCGACCAGCTCCGGGCGGGTGGCGGCCAGCATCCACGCCACCGCGCCGCCCCAATCATGCCCGACGACAAAAGCCCTCTCCGCGCCCGCGTGGGTGATGACGGCCGCCGCGTCCGCCACGAGCAGGGCCATGTCGTATTGCTCCTGTCCCTCGGGCTTGTCGCTGCCGTTGTAGCCGCGCTGATCCATCGCGGCCACGCGGTAATGCTTGGCCAACTCCGGCATTTGCTTACGCCACGAATACCAGAAGTCCGGAAAGCCGTGAATCATCAGGACCAGCGGCCCTTCGCCCATCGCGGCGTAGTGAATCTTGACCCCGGCGTTGTCGGCATGATGATGTTCGACCTGCTCGCGAAGGTCCTGAGCGCCCGCGCCCCAGCAGGCCATGGCGGCCGCCGCCGCAATCCACATTGGTTTCACGCTTCGTTCCTCACGCTGTTCCGGCGATGTCGATGAGCACCTTGCCCATCGGGCCTTCCTGCATCCGGGCAAAGGCTTCCTGCACCCCGGTCATCGGGTACACGCTGTCGATGAGTGGGCGGGAGCCAGTCTTGTCCAAGGTGGACACGATGTGTTTCCACGATTCCTGCGACTCGGCGGCCGTGGGCTCGCCCACGTTCATGCCGCGCAGGGTTATCTGCTTGAAGATCAACAGACCAAGCGTGATCTCGGAGGTTAGCCCGGTGAGCAGGCCGATGACCATGATCTTGCCGCCGACCCCGCAGACATTGATGCACTGCTGCAGCCACGGTCCTCCGAGGTTCTCGATGACCAGATCCACGCGCCCGCCATCAAGCGCGGCCTTCACTTCGGTTGCAAAGTTTTCCATGTCCGTGCCGACCACGGCGTCGGCGCCCATGCGCAGCAGCTCCTGGCGCTTGTCCTCACTGCGGGACTGTGCCACCACGCGCGCGCCCAGCGCTTTGGCCTGTGCGACCGCCGCCGAGCCGACTCCGCCTGAAGCGCCGGTTATCAATACCGTCTGTCCCGGCTGCAACTGGCCGAGGTCCACCAGACCGCGCCAAGCCGTCAGGTGCACCAGCGGCGCCGCCGCCGCTTCCTGCATGGTCCAGCCCGAGGGTATCGGGGCCAGCGACTCCTCGGGGATGCACACGTAGTCCGCCAGCGTTCCCGTGCGAGACACGCCCACGTCACTGCGCAGGAGGCAGACGGCATCGCCCTCCTTGAAGCGGCCGCCCGGAGCAGGCCGCGCGATCACACCGCTGCAATCGCGTCCAACCGAAAAAGGGCGCGGGGCGGGGCGTGGGTACTTGCCCATCACCATGTAGCGATCGGCGGGATTGAGGGCGGCATAGTCTACCCGCACCAGCGCCTCGCCCGGAGCGGGCACGGGCATCTCGATATCTTCCAGCACCAGGTTTTCAATCGGGCCAAATTCGTGGAAGCGCCATGCACGCATGCGAAAATCTCCTGAGCGGGTGCGACGCACCACCCTACACGAAAGACGCCGGGCGCGTCACCCGCTTACACGCCGGTGTGGCCGAAGCCGCCCGTGCCGCGCGGGGTGTCGTCGAGCGTCTCGCACTCAATCCATTCGGCGCGCAATACCGGCGCGATGACGAGTTGCGCAATGCGGTCTCCGCGCTGGATGGTGAAGGGTTCCTGGCCATGGTTGATGAGGATGACGCGAATCTCACCGCGGTAGTCCGCGTCGATGGTGCCGGGCGTATTGAGCATGCTGATGCCGTGGCGAAAGGCGAGACCGCTCCTCGGGCGCACCTGCGCCTCGGTGCCTTCGGGAAGCGCGATGACGATGCCCGTGGGCACGAGCGCGCGGGCGCCGGGGGCAAGCAAGAGCGGCTCCGCAACCGCCGCGCGCAGGTCCATCCCCGCCGCGTGGGCGGTCTCGTAGGACGGCAGCGGCAAGTCCTCCGTGCCGGGAAGGCGTGTCACTCGAACAGGCGTTAGGCTCAAAGCGCCATCTCCGCGAGGGGCGGGCTATCCTCCGGACCGAGCACCAGGTGCGCGGTATTCTCGGGCCGGAAGGTCTTGTCGCAGAAGGCACGCACGTCGTCCACGGAGACCGCGTTCAGTTCGCGGATGACTTCATCCACCGAAATGATTCGGCCGTAGTGCATGAGGCTCTTGCCAATCCGGCTGGCGCGGGCGGAAGTGCTTTCCAGCGACATGAGCATATAACCGGTGAGTTGCATCCGATTCTTGCCCAGCTCCTCCTCGGGCACGCCCTCGTCGCGCAGCCGCCGGATTTCCTCATAAATGAGCGACATGGCTTTGTCGTAGTTCTCGGGCGCCACGGCGGCATAGACCCCCAACACGCCTGCCCCGGGGTACGAGGCATGGAAGGTCTGGATGTTGTAGGCCAGGCCCTCATCCTCGCGGATGCGCTCGAAGAGGCGCGATGTGGAACCACCCCCGAGCACCGTGGAGGTCAGGTCGCAGATGTAGCGTTCCGGCGTGCCGAGCGCGGGAGCGGGGAAGGCCAGCGTCAGGTGGGATTGGGAGATGTCCTGACGGTGCAGTTCCGAGCCCGCCTGGAAAACGGGGGGCGCCTCGGCGGCGTTGATGGCGCCGGCGGGCAGCGGCTCGAAAGCCGCGCGCACCTGGTCGAGCACGCGTTCCTCGTCGAAGTTGCCCACGGCCACGAAGATCATGTTGGCCGGGTTGTAGCCCCGGTTGAAGAAGCCGCGCACCATGTCCTTGGAAATGGCGGAGACTGTCTGCTGCGTGCCCGCGATGGGGCGTCCCAGCGCATTGGCGGGCCAATGGAATTCCGTCAGCAGGTCATGCACGTAGTCGTCGGGGGTGTCCTCGTTGCTGGCGATTTCCTCAAGGATGACCCCACGCTCTTTGTCCATATCACAGAAGAGCGAGTTCTTGATGATGTCGGCCAGCACATCGATGGCGACCGGCACGTCGTCGCTCAGCATGCGGATGTAGTAGCAGGTGTAGCCGCGCGAAGTGTAGGCGTTAAAGTGCCCGCCGCGTCCTTCAATGGCGTCCATGATGTCATGGGCGGTGCGGGTCTCGGTGCCCTTGAAGAGCAGGTGCTCGATGAAGTGGGCGATGCCGTTTTCCTCGGGCGTCTCGTGCATCGAGCCGCTGCGTATCCACACGGATATCGTGGCCGAGCGGAGATAAGGCAGCCGCTCCAGGGCAACGGTCATGCCGTTGGGGAGCGCCGTCACCCGGGCGTTGGATTGTGAATAGTGGTCTTGTTCCATCGAAGGCTCCAGGCGCGGAATCGGGCATCGCGCCGAATGGTTCGGGCTGTCAAAGAAAGCGGGGAGGCCCTTTCCGGACCTCCCCGTGAATTGTAGCAAATCGAGGGTTAGCGACGGTTGCGGTCGCGATCCCGTCCACCGCCGCCGCCACGGCCGCCGCGGTCCCCGCCCCGGTGACGGTCCCCGCCATTGCGGTCGCCCCGGTCTCCGCGGTCGCCCCGGTCGCCGCGTTGGCCCCGGTTCGCTTCGACCTCGGAGGCGTCGATACGGCCAAGCTCGACATCGGCCTGCACCTTGGACAGGTTCACGCGGCCCATCTTGTCAATCTCGATGACCTTGACGTCCATCTCGTCGCCCACATCGCAGACGTCGGTGACTTCGTTGACACGGCCGGGGGCGAGCTCGGAGATGTGGACCATGCCGTCCTTGGTGCCAAGAATGTTGACGAAGGCGCCGAAGGGCATGATGCGCACCACGGTGCCGTGGTAGATCTGGCCCACCTCGACCTCCGCCGTGATCTCCTTGATAAGGGCCATCGCGGCGTCGGCGTCGTCCTTGTTGTAAGCGGCGATGCTGACGTAGCCGTCGTCCGCCACCGTGATCTCGGAATTCGTCTGCGCCTGAATGCCGCGAATGACCTTGCCTCCCGGCCCGATGATGTCGCGGATCTGCTCGACGTCGATCTTCATGGTGTAGATGCGCGGAGCGTAGGGTGACACGTCGGCGCGCGGCTTGTCGAGGCATTCGTTCATCTTGTTGAGAATGTGCTCGCGGCCGGCGCGCGCCTGAAGCAGCGCCTTGTGCATCGTCTCACGGGAAAGGCCCTTCACCTTGGTGTCCATCTGGAACGCCGTGATGCCGTCCTTGCTGCCGCAGACCTTGAAGTCCAGATCGCCGAGGTGATCCTCGTCACCGAGGATGTCGCTCAGGATGCGGATTTCGTCGCCTTCCTTAATCATGCCCATCGCGATGCCCGCGATCGGGGCGTGAATCGGCACGCCCGCGTCCATCAAGCTGAGGGAGCCGCCGCAGACCGTGGCCATCGAGCTGGAGCCATTGCTCTCCGTGATCTCGGACACGATGCGCACGGTGTACGGGAAGTCCTGCAGATCGGGATCCTCGGCGCGCTCCTCGGCGGAGACGAAGGGCAGCGTGTTTTCGAGCGCGCGCTCGGCCAGCTTGCCGTGGCCGATCTCGCGGCGGCCGGGGCCGGTCATGCGGCGCACTTCACCCACCGACCACGCCGGGAAGTTGTAGTGCAGGAAGAAGCGGCTGAAGCCCTCGCCGGTCAGCTCGTCCAGGCGCATCTCGTCGCGCGAGGTGCCGAGCGTGGTGGTAACCAACGCCTGGGTCTCGCCGCGCGTGAAGAGGGCCGAACCGTGCGCGCGCGGAAGCACGCCCACCTCGATGCTGATCGGGCGCACCTCGTCGAGGTTGCGGCCGTCCATGCGCTTGTTCGTCTCGATGACGGCCATGCGCATGGTGTTCTTCTTGAGCGCACCGTAGGCGGCGCTCACGTCGGCGGAGACTTCCGCGAAGCGCTCCTCGCCGTACTTGGCGAGCAGGGCTTCCTTCACCTCGACCTTGATCGCGTCGATCGTGTCGTAGCGCACCTGCTTCTCGCTGATGGCCAAGGCGGCCTTGAGCTTGTCCTTGGCCAGCGCCTCCACATCGGCCACCACCTGCGCGTCCAGAGACGGCTCGGTGTAGGGCATCTTCTCCACGCCAACGCGGGCGCGAAGCTCTTCGATGCAGGCAATGATCTTCTTGATTTGCTCGTGCCCGAATTCGAGCGCGTCGAGCATCAGGTCCTCGTTCACCTCGGCGGCCTGGCCCTCCACCATCATGATGGCGTCCTTGGAACCGGCGATCACGATGTCCAGCTCGCTCATGGCCATGTCGGCGATGGGGGGATTGGCCACCAGTTGGCCCTCGATGTAGCCCACGCGCACGGCGCCAATCGGCTCTGAAAGCGGGATCTTCGAGATGTGCAGCGCAGCCGAGGCAGCGTTGATCGAAAGCACGTCGGGGTCGTTCACGTTGTCCGCCGAGAGCACGTTCTGGCAAACCTGCACTTCATTGTAGAAGCCCTTGGGGAACAAGGGGCGCAGGGGACGGTCCGTCATGCGGCAGACCAGGATTTCGCGCTCCGTGGGGCGCGCTTCGCGCCGGAAGAAGCTGCCGGGAATCTGGCCCACGGCGTAAAACTTCTCGCGGTAGTCCACGGTCATCGGGAAGAAGTCGGTGCCTTCCCGCATTTCCGGGGCAACGCACACGGCGGACATCACCATCGTGTCGCCGCTGCGGCAGATTACGGCGCCGTGCGCCTGTTTGGCGATGCGCCCGGTCTCGAATTCAATCGTGACCCCGGACGCAATCTCTACTGAAAGCCGTTCCATTTAGTTCGTTTCCTTTTTCATCATGCGTCGAACGACTTTCGTAGCGTTGGATAGTGTCATCGTTCTCTGCTCCTTCGTTTCCAGCCGCCGGGGCTTCCCATACCCCCCGGAGACCGCTTAAAAGACCGCGGGGCGGCTCAGGCCGCCCCGCGACATACACGCTTACTTGCGCAGGCCAAGTTCCTTGATGAGCGCGCGATAACGCTCCAGGTCCGTTTCCCGCAGGTAGGCCAGCAGGTTGCGGCGCTGGCCCACCAGGCGCAGCAGCCCGCGGCGCCCGGAGTGATCCTTGGCGTGGGTGCGGAAGTGCTCAGTCAGGTGGTTGATGCGCTGCGTCAGCAGGGCCACCTGCACTTCGGTCGAGCCCGTGTCCTGGGCGCCCTTGCCGTGCTTGGCCACCACTTCCGCCCGCTGTTCCTTCGTAATTGCCGACATGTTCACCATTCCTTTCTTTGTCCACCCCAAGCCCAGCAGGGTTCTGCCTGTGGTCTGCCCAACGCCGCCGGTGAAAGCGCGCGCCCGAGCAAGGGGCACCGTTGTTTGCCAACCCGCGGCACACTGCCGCAGGCCGGTTAAAAGCCCATACCGATCCACCCGCCACCGCCGACATCCCCTGGTTTGCGGCGGGAGCGCCGCCACAAACCACCCCCTTCAAAGGGGGACACAAGATATCCCCATCGCCAACATCGCCTCGTCACTTCAACGCGTGACCAAGCGGGAGCTTGGTCACGAGAAAAAATAAACTACTTGTCCGTCAGCGCCGCGAGGCCGGGAAGCACCTTGCCTTCGAGCATTTCGAGCGACGCGCCGCCGCCGGTGCTCACATGGCTCATCTTGTCTTCCAGTCCAAACTGCGCCACCGCTGCTGCCGTGTCGCCGCCGCCGATGATGCTGGTGATTTCCGGGTGCTCCGCCAGGTATTCCGCAATGGCGCGGGTGCCGGCGGCGAAGCTTTCCATTTCGAACACGCCCAGCGGCCCGTTCCACACCACGGTCTTTGCCTCGCCCAGGTTGCGCTTAAAGAGCTCGCGCGTCTCTGGGCCGATGTCGAGACCTTCCCATCCGTCGGGAATGCCCGCGCCCGCGTCCACGATCTGTGTGTTCGCGTCGTTGGCGAACTTGTCACCGACCACGAAATCCAGCGGGAGCAACAGCTCGACGCCCTTCTCGCGCGCCTTGTCCATCACCTGGCGGGCCACCTCGATGCCGTTCTCGTCCAGCAGCGAGTTGCCGATGTCGCGGCCCAGCGCTTTCATGAAGGTGTAGGCCATGCCGCCGCCAATGATCAGCGTGTTCACCAGGTTCAGCAGGTTGTCGATCACGGTGATCTTGTCGGAAACCTTGGCGCCGCCGAGGATCGCCAGCAGGGGCCGCTCGGGATTCGTGAGCACCTTGCCGAAGTAGGCCATTTCCTTTTCCACCAGGAAACCCGCCGCGCAGTTGTCCATGTGGTGGCACACACCCTCGGTGGAGGCGTGTGCACGGTGCACGGTGCCAAAGGCGTCCGACACATACACGTCGCCCAGCTTGGCCAGCTGCTTGCTCAACTCCGGGTCGTTGGCTTCCTCGCCGGGGTTGAAGCGCGTATTTTCCAACAGCAGCACGTCGCCGGGGGCAAGCGAGGCGATGGCCTTCTCCACCTCGGGGCCGACGATATCGTCGACCTTCACCACGGTGGAATCAGGTCCCAGCAGCTTGTGCAAATGCTCGGCCACCTTGTCCATGCGGAGCAGCGCCAGCTTATCCGGGTCACCCTTCACCTTCTTGGGGCGGCCCAGGTGCGACATCAGGATCAGCTTGCCGCCGCGTTCGCGCACGTAATTGATGCTCTTGAGCGCCGCCACGATGCGCGTGTCATCGCGCACCGAGCCGTCCGCATTCTGCGGGACGTTGAAGTCCACGCGCATGAGCACGCGCTTGCCGGCTACGTCGATGTCGGAGAGTGCGAGCTTGTTCATCGAGTTCACTTCGCCATCAGGCGGAAAAGGTCCACGCAGCGGTTCGAATAACCCCATTCGTTGTCGTACCAGGAAATGACCTTGATGAAGTTGCCGTCCATCACGCTGGTCAGGTCGGCGTCAAACACGCTGGAGTGGGGGTTGCCGATGATGTCACAAGACACAATGGGGTCTTCCGTGTACTGGAGGATGCCCTTCAGCTTGCCTTCGGCGGCGGCCTTCACGGCGGCGTTGATTTCTTCCTTGGTCACGGGCCGTTCCATCTCCGCCACGAGGTCCACCACGGAACCGTCCGGCGTGGGCACGCGCATGGACATGCCGTCCAGCTTGCCCTTCAGTTCCGGCAGCACCTTGCCCACGGCGCGCGCGGCGCCGGTGGTGGTGGGGATGATGGACAGCGCGGCGGCACGGGCGCGGCGCAGATCCTTGTGGGGCATGTCCAGCACCTGCTGGTCGTTGGTGTAGCTGTGGATGGTGTTCATCAGGCCGCGCTTGATGCCGAAGGCTTCATGCAGCACCTTGGCCAGCGGGGCCAGGCAGTTAGTGGTGCAGCTTGCGTTCGACACGATCTTGTGCTCGGGCTTGAGGGTGTCGTCGTTCACGCCCATCACGATCATCGCGTCTACTTCGTCCTTCGGGGGCACGCTCAGCAGCACCTTCTTGGCGCCGCCGGCGATGTGCATTTCGCACTGTGCTTTCGAGGTGAACACGCCGGTGGACTCCAGCACGATGTCCACGCCCAGCGAAGCCCAGGGAATCTCCGCCGGGTTCTTGATGGCGCTCACCACGATGCGCTTGCCGTCCACCACGATGGCGTCGCCGTCGGCGTGAACGCTGCCCGGATACTTTCCGGACACGCTGTCGTACTTGAGCAGGTGCGCGAGCGTCTTCGCGTCGGTCAGGTCGTTGATGCCGACCACTTCAAAGTCATCCGCCGCCATCGCAATCTTGAATACGTTACGGCCGATGCGTCCAAAACCATTGATGCCAATCTTGATAGCCATGTTCCTGTCCTTCCGTCGGGTAGGTTCCCATGCGCGCGGATTCCGCAAACGGCGCGGTCGCGGCAGGGAAGGGCTCAAATATCGTTGGAGAGAGGGAATTGGGAGGGGAAGCCGGCTCCTCGGGGGAGCGGGCGGCGGTTTCGATGTCCCGGCCGGGATTCCAGGATCGTGACGCGCCGCTGCGCCACAGGCGCACCCGGTACTTCCTGCCGGGCGCGATGACTTCTTTCCTTTTCCTACTCAAGCGCGATTATCGCAAATGGCTGGGCGGCGCGTCAAATCCCTGCCAGCCATGAGGTTGCGGCAACCGGCGGCTTGAACCCGCATGGCATGATTATGCACCCTTGCCCGCCATGAGGCCAACGCGACGCCAGTTCTTAATCAGCGCCGCCGCCCTGCCCGTCGCGGGGCTGGCGGTGGCCGCACAGGGAAACCCGCCCATGCTGCGAGTCATCACCTACAACATCCTTGCCTGCGCCGCTTTTCCCGAGCGGCGCGACAACCGAGACCGGCTGCGCCGTTTTCGCCGCCAGGTGGCCGAGCGCATCGCGCTGGAGCTGGCCCTGTACGAGCCGGATATCGTCACCTTTCAGGAGTCGCCCGCCGAGCCGGTGGTGGCGGATATCGCCGCGAAGCTGGGTATGCCGCACACCTATTTTCCAGGTGGATTCCCTGGGGCAGTGCTCAGTCGCCACCCGATTGTCGAGTCCAACAACTGCCCGATGCCCGGCGGCCAGCCGCGTCCCGAGGATTGCTTCACCCGTCACTGGGGCAGCGCGGTCATCGAAACGCCACAAGGCAAGCTGCTGCTTCATTCCGCTCACCTGCACCCGCAGGACCATGCCGTGCGCATGCGCGAGGCCGCATACATGATTGAGGCCATGGGGACGGCGATCGCGGGCGAGCATCCAATGCTGTTGATGGGCGACCTGAATCATCCTCCCG
>JBJOID010000103.1:0-3537 GCA_046047315.1 Candidatus Hydrogenedentota bacterium
CCTTCGCCATCAGCCATCACCGCCACCGGGAGGAACAGCAGGAGTATCGCGCGCGCGAGGTTTCGTTTCAGGGGCATGATTGACTCCCTAAATCCTGTGGTTCAGCGGACGCTGGCCATGGTGGCTGATGACTCAGCGGACTGCCATTTCGCGGACGAAGCCACGCTCGATCCGGAAGCCTTTGCTGTCGACGGATGCGGATTCCGAGAGACCGGGCTGCACGACTAATCGAAGCGCTTGTTCAGTCGCCCGGCGCGGTCGTCCTGGCGATCCTGTGCGCGGTCGACACTATCCTCGGCCCGATCGTGTCGGTTGTCCTGGCGGCAGTCCGAGCCATCCCCGACGCAGTCACGCCGCTCCTCGCGGAATTCGTGGCGGTCCTGCACGCCATCCACGGTGTTTTCGACGGCGTCTTCGCGACGTTCCCAGCGGGATTCCACCCGATCGTCGATTCGGATGGCGCCGTCAGCCAGACTGGTTTGACTGGCAGGCGCAAGGCCGAGTCCGATGACCAGGCTGATTGATGCGCCAATCTTGCGGATACTCTTCATCTCGAATACTGGCTCCTAAACGATCGACTCGACCCTGGCCTGGATGGCCCGCCTGTCCCCTGCTGTACCCCGAAACGGGAACGGATGCCGCTTGGCAGTCTGAAAGACACGAGCGATATCGCGTACGCGGACCCCCCATCCAGAAAGGCGATGGCCGCGCGCGGTGGCGCGAAGCCGCGCGACCCCTGGCGGATTTACAGTCGGAGGTAGCCTAACGGGGCGGGTGCCCGGTTTCTTAGCATTTCGAGCCAGTGCTGGGCGTGCAGCGGCGGAACCTGCCCAGCGCCACCACCACGCGTGCGCGCCCGGCGCGTGCGGCCCCGAACTTACGGAGTCAGCGCGCGGCGTGCCGACGCCGAGCTGTCAATGACCCGATCTACGTCTCGCGCGATTCGACAGCGGTACTCGCTCGGGGTGACGCCGGTCCAGCGGCGGAAGGCGCGGGTGAAACTGGGCGGGTTTTCGTATCCGAGTTCGAAGGCGATCTCGATGAGCTTGACGCCTGGTTCCTCAAGCATCGCCTTTGCCTTTTGTAGACGAAGCTGTTCGAGCACGTCATGGAAGCTTGTGCGTTCTTCTTCGAGACGGCGTTGCAGGGTCCGTGGACTCACGCCAATGATCTCGGCCGCCATCATCTTATCGATGCGCTCGCCGCCGAGGTAAGGTGCGATGATCTCGCGCAGCTGTTCGTGGAACGCTGTCGGCAAAGATTTCACCTGGCGAAGTTCGCTGACGATGTTCCGGGTGGGCATAGGCAACAGGTGGCGGGAAAACAATATCCCGGGGACGGGACATGAAAAAAGGATCCGACTTGGATTGAGTTGCGGCGCTTTCTCGACAGCGGCGTCGTACCCAAAGGTGAAATGGATTTCCTCCGGCCGCCAGCCTGGACCCGTTGCCAACTGCACAAGCTGAATCATGCCGAACACTTGAAACAGCTGCGCGTGAATATCGTCGGGCAGCAAACGCCGCCCCCGGTTGCAGAAAAAGACCAAATCATTCCGGTTTTCAAGCTGATAACGCGCAGAGTTACTCATGAGCGGGGCTGCGGCGCAGACGCGTTGGAGCAACTGATTGAGATTCGCGCAATTGCCGATCAGAGGTTTGAGGGAAGACAGTTCGATGAATCGGAGTGTTTCGAGGCACAAGATGCCATAAGTCGTTATCCCCTGCGTCTGGGCGACAGATTGGACGAAGCGCCAGGTCGGTATCTCGGGCAAGAATAGATCTGGGTCTTGCTCTTCTATGGCGGGAAGATGTGCCCGCCTCAGGTGGCGTTCTACCGGCACCCCAATCTTGCGAGCAGCGGCCAGGAAGGGCTCGAAGATCGAAGTCCGAATGACGGGTATGTCGTAGGGCCGGTGCTCATTCACTGTTCAAGTCTCCCACCTCGCGGGAGTCCCCTGCCGCGGCATTATGGCCCGAATTGGTAAGAAAAATTCTCGGCCGCACTATTCAATACCGCGCTAACGCCTGCCAACGGCACGCCGATGTGGTGGTCCGGTGCCGTTCACTGCCGGAGATTGTTGGCCCAACCACTCGATGCGTGGGGGCTCTTGAATCCTAAGTCTCTGTTCTTGATCTGGTTTTTACTTCCGGGGCAGTGGTCGGTGAGATAGCTGACGGCGATGTCGGTGGGGCGGCCCTGGCTGGCGCGGTTGTTGGCGGTTCGCGGGAACGCAGGCAACGCCGCCAGGCGGACCAGCAGGCGCAGGCTCAGGCCCAGCAGCAGCAGGCCGAGGCAATGAATGCGCGCGAACAGGGCGAGGAAGCCTACTTCCGGGCCCGTGCAGCCTGTCTGGAAGACCGGGGATATTCCGTCAAGTAAGTGAGTTGGGTGCGAACCCTGAGCCGACAGGATGACCCGGTGTCACGCCAGAATTGCCGGAGCGTCGTCCGGTTCGCTGGCGCTTACGTGAGTCCGGCGGGTGTCCGTCGATTGGGTATGTCCCATCGTGACGCGTTGCCGACGATGGTGGGCGCAATTGAGGGAGCTCAGATGAAAGCAATGATCCTTGTGCTTGTTGTGGTTCTGGCGTCGCTGTCCGCCGTTCATGCAGACGGTTTGCTGGATGGCGTGAAAGAGGGCGTTTCTGGTGCGATTGATGTGGTCACGGATACGGCGAAGTCGATCACCGAGGAGGAGACTCCCGCGGAGACCCGCAAGAAGATCGACACCATGGCGGACTCTACCCTAGAGGGTCTCCTTGCCCAGAACAGTGGCGCCAAGAAGCTTTACCACCAAAGTTATGGTTACGCGGTATTCGATACCCGCAAGTTCTCCTTCATGATCACCACAGGTTACGGTGCCGGCGTCGCGGTAGAGAAGTCGTCGGCAAAGCGCACCTACATGAAGATGGCGACAGGCGGGGCCAACATTGGGATCGGCGGCGAATTGTTCCAACTGGTGATCCTGTTCGAGGACGAGAAGACCTTCCGGTCGTTCATGGACAGCGGAATCGAGGCCGGAACGGCGGCTTCGGCTGTCTTGGGTACGGATGGCACCGGTGCGGATATTCGCTTCACCGATGGTACGGCCGTCTATCAGCTGACCGAGAAGGGCCTGAAGCTCTCCGCGGATATCACCGGAACCAAGTACTGGAAAGACGACGACCTGAATTGAGTGGTCGACCAAAGCGCGGCGATGTTCCGCTTGAAACGGCCACGGGCTAGACGTCTTTTGTCCGAAACACAAATTTTTTTCAGTGAGGAGAGAGAACATGTTCAAAAACGCTGGGGTAGTTAGGCGGTTGACGCTTGCCGCACCCTTCAGTCTCGCTGTCGGTCTGGCCTTGGCCGTCTCCGGCGCGCAGGCGGGCCGCTTGACCGACTCGACCGGCAGTGCGGTGACCAATAGTTACGGGGACTGCTGGAACGCCGCCGGCGGCTCGGACAACAGCATGGAGTCCTGCGGTGATGTGGTCGCCAAGCCTGAGGCCAAAGCGAGCCTGGAAGTGGTGGCTACCCCGACTGCTGCCACGGTCAC
>JBJOID010000104.1:0-5613 GCA_046047315.1 Candidatus Hydrogenedentota bacterium
TTGGGCCAACCCCGCGCCTTGCATTCAGCTCGCGCGTGAGATCCGCCATGGCCGCCTGCATGCCCCGGCGGAGTTCCTCTATCCCTTCCTGCGTCCGCTCGCGGTGTATCACGGCAGTCGCTTCGCCCGCCGCATGGTCTGGTATTGATGCCCGCCAACAACGATCCGATCCGCCGTTTTTACGAGGCCAACCCCCATATGGTCAGCTCGCCCTTTGGCGGTCTGCATGGATACGACGGCGCGTTGCTGGAAGAAACCTTCGCCCGGCTCGGCATGGTCGTTGCCGGTCAGGTGCTTGATGTCGGTTGTGGGCGCGCCCACCTGCGCGGGATTATCGAGGCGCGGGGCGCGCGCTACACCGGGCTCGATTTCGTGATTTCGCAGGCCCGACCGCGCATGGTGCGCGGTTCCGCGATGAGCCTGCCCTTTGCCGATGCCACCTTCGATCTTGTCACCTGCATTGACGCCTTCGAGCACTTTCCCGATCCCGCCGCGGCTGCGCGAGAATTCCATCGCGTGCTCAAGCCCGGAGGTACCTTCTTCCTCTCCGCTCCCAACTATGCCAACGTCGCCGGACTCGTGAAATGGTGCTGCGAGCGCACCGGCAGTTATGCCCCCCGCACCTGGGCGCCCTTCGGCCGCTGGCAACCCCAGGAGTTCGAGCAGCCCCTCACGCCGCGATTCATCCGTCGCTGCTTCGCGCCCGCTGGCTTCCGCGACATCGCCGCCATCGGTTTCGCGCGCGAGGTCGAGCTGGGACTGTTCCCGTGGATCGATCACCCCGCCATGCCCGAACGTATCCGGTTTCGTCTTCAGCCGCTCTTCCGCGCCATCGGGCCCGCCATCGTCGTGGCATGGCCCGCCGCAAGCCTCCACCTCTTTTGGCGGATGCGCAAAGCAGCTCAGTAGCACTTGTTGTTGTCCAACCGGTGCAATGCGTAGCATGTTCGGAAACGCTTTTCCTAGAACTCAAGATGAAGGACCTGGATGAACACCACCCTTGATTGGCGGGATTTCCGTTTCGCCCTGTTTGTCGGCGTTGCCGTGATTATCGTCGAGCTCACCGGCCAGAACTTTCCAGACCTGCACGTGTCGCGCACCACCGGGGATATTTTCGCGTCTACCCTCGTTCTGGGCTACATCTTCTATCGTTGCCGCCGCGAGCCCGACGCGCTCAACCGCTGGGGCTTGAGCACACCGCTGAGTTTCCGGGCGCTGCTTTGGGCCGTCTTCATGCTTGGCTTCACTGTCCTCATGCTTGCGCTGGGGGCCTTAAGCGTGGGTGCTTCGCCCGACTGGCAGCCCCATTACGCGACCGAGATGCTGGAGTACATCCCTGCCGCCTTTCCTCAACAGTTCTTCATGTGCTCCGTGGGGTTGGTCATGCTCTCCACGCTCCCGCTCTTCCGTCGGCCCTGGGTGCTTGCGCTGGCGGTGGGCGTGGTTTTCAGCCTGGCCCATTTCTGGACTCCGGCCAAGATTCCCGGCACCATCATTCCCCTCCAGATGGTGCTTACCCTTCCCGCTGGATTTGGCGCCGCGCTCTACTTCCTCGTCTACCGCAACATCGCCCCCCTGACGCTAGTCCACGCGATTAGCTATCCCCTGCTCAACCACTGGATTGAGCGGCAGCTCTAGACTTTAAGTTCCCGCCGGCGCCGCTCCCCGTGCTACATTCCCCGCGAGGAAATGCCCCTTGGGAATTCGCAGGCTATTTCAGAAACTCGCCTTGCGCTATGGCTCCCAGGCCATGGTGGCCCGCACCTTGCGCGCCATGGGGGTGCAAGTGGGAGAGCGCTGCCGCATCTACACCGCCAACTTCGGTAGCGAGCCCTATCTCATCAAGATCGGCAACCACGTCTGTATCTCGAACGATGTCAGCTTTGTGAACCACGGACTCAACTGGCCCTTCCAGGACAAGTACGAATCCCTCACCACCTTCGACACCATCGAAATTAAAGACAACTGCCAGATCGGCATGCGTGCCACGATCCTGCCCGGCGTGGTCATCGGGCCCAACAGTATCGTCGGTGCCTGCAGCGTGGTCACCAAAGACGTTCCCCCCGATACCGTCGTGGCGGGCAATCCCGCGCGCGTCGTCTGCACCATGGACGAATACGAAGCCAAGCTGCGCGAACGCCATATCGACATTCCCCTCGATCGCAACGCCGCCCGCGAGGTGCTGGTCCGCCATTTCTGGGGCGGTCCCTCCGCATGAAGCTGGCCGTCCTTGCGGGCAATCGATTCAGCCCCTGGCATTTCAACGTCTTCCGTCACACGCCGGGTCTGCAGGCCACGGGATTTCGCGCCGACTCTGAGATACAACGCCGCTTCGATGAGCGCGGCGCGGACATTCTTCCGTTGCCCTTCGAGCCCGTCTACTTCGATACCCAGCGCGGGCCGCTTCCGCTTCGCGTCGCCAACCTTCTGGCAGAGCGCTATCGGAACCGCGCCCCGCGGCTGTGCCCCTTTCATGATCGCCTGCGGGGCTTCGACGCCCTCCTCTCCTGGGAGCTCTTCACCGAGTGGACCCACGAGGCGCTAGAGGCCAAGGCGCAAAACGGCGTCCCGGTCAATGTCATGGTGTGGGACAACATTCTCTTCAACAACGAAGACACCGAAGCAAAGCGTGCCACCAAGGCCCGCGCCTTTCGCGAGGCGGATCGATTCCTCGTGCACACCGAGCGGTCCCGACAGATGCTCCTGCTCGAAGGCGCCGACCCGGAGCGCATCCAACTTATCCCTCCCGGTGTGGATCTCCATGCCTTCGCGCCGGGCCAGGCGCAGCGTGGGGGAGAGGACACCCTCACCATCCTCTTCGTCGGCTGGCTGCTCCCGCGCAAGGGCATCGATTTCCTGCTTCAAGCACTTCGCCTTTTGAAGGAGCGGCCCGGTCCTCGACTGCGCTTGCTCATCGCCGGGTCCGGTCCCGGCGAGCCCCGCGTCCGTGCCCTCGTCGATCGCCTCGGGCTCAGCGATGACTGCACCTTCCTGCCTCCCTGTCCCTATGCCGACATGCCCGCGCTCTACCATCAGGCCGACCTCTTCGCCCTGCCCAGCATCGCCACCGACACCTGGCAGGAACAATTCGGCATGGCGCTCATCGAGGCCATGGCCTGCGGTGTGCCCGTCGTCTCCACCCTGAGTGGGGCGATCCCCGAGGTGGTGGGGGATGCCGGGCTGCTCTGCCAACCCAACGACTTCCTCTCACTTGCGGAGTCCATCGCCCGTCTTCGCGCAGACCCCGCACTTCGCCAGTCGCTGGCCGCGGCGGGCCGCCGCCATGCCGAGACACACTTCTGCATCACCGCGCAGGCTCGCCACCTGCAATCTGCGCTCGTGTCCCGGTCATGATGCCCGCGCTCCAACCGCACGAAGGCTTCGAAGATTGCTTTCCAAGACCACGCCGCTGGGCGCTCCGGGCGTGGCGGTTCCTTGCGTGGCCCGTGCTCGGATGGCTGGGGCTGCCCCGTGTCCTTCTCGTTGAGACCCGCTGGCGGCTGGGCGACGAGATCATGGCCCTGCCGGTGGTCGCCGCCTTACGGTCCAGATACCCCAAGGCTCGGGTGCATGTTTGGACCAATCATCCAGAGTTATTCACACTATCCAAATTAAACGTAGTGATTAATGAGCAACCATCCGCCGTACATCGCCATCTCTCCCTGCGTGGCGCTTGCCGCAGGGTGGAGCGCCGGGAAGCCTACGCGCGCGCGGCGGGGATAGACCGCCCCGGCGAGACGCCCTGCATCTTTCCGCCGCCGCCCGGTCCCGCGATTGCCGCACGGCTGCCAGCGGGGGAGGGGCCGCTGGTCGCCCTGTGTTCCGGGGCGGGCTGGCCCAGCAAGCGTTGGAGCCCGGAAAACTGGACGGCCCTGGCCTCGGCCCTGAAGGACGCCGGTTGCCGCATCATCCAGTTGGGCGCAGACGACGACACACCGATTCCGGGGGTCGATGTCTGCCTGCTCGGCCAGACCAGCCTTACCGAAGCGGCCCAGATGCTTCGCGCCTGTCGGCTGCTCATCGCCTGCGATTCCGGCCTCATGCACCTCGCGCTCGCCGCCGATGTGCCCGTGGTGGCGCTCTTTGGTCCCACAGACCCCGCCTTTCTCAGCGATTCTCCGCGCCTCTATCCCGTTGTCTCTCCACGCGAATGCGCCGGATTCTGGAACCACGCCGCCGCGCCGCCCCCGCCCGGGGTATGCGCGTGTGGATTCGGCAGCTGCCTCGCAGAAGTCTCCGTCGCGATGGTGATCGAGCGGGCACAGGTGCTATTATCTCTTGACAAATTTTGAGAAAATCGACCGCGCATAGAAACGCTGAACCTGCGCTAACTGCAAGCAGTGGATGGAATTGCAGCGACTTTGTTTATTGACACCCGCCAGGGCCTGTGCTATAACGTGCTTCATGGCGTAGAGGCAGGGGCAGGATCATTGCCGCTGCTGGCGGCCTTGTACTATGCTAAGGGTGGGAGGACGCACGCCGCGCATGTCGCGGCGGGCGCGCGCTCCCGAGTTGGGGTGTGATGCCCTGGAGTCAGAGGGGAACGAGGTGAGTGGTCGTTTCCGTGCCGCAGGCGCCGCGATGAAGCCATCGTGGCGTGGTGCCCGCACGGACGTGGCCGCACTTCTTTTCCGCAGGGACGCCGCATACGGCGTCGGCGCTCGAGCCGGGAGGAGATTCCGATCGTGACACAGCGTTATGTGCTGCTTGCAGGCTTGGTGTTTTCGGCGCTGACGCTCGCCGGGGCCGCAATCCGGGGCGACCATCCGCCCGCATCCTCCCATACGCTTGCGCCGGTCGCTCCGGCTTCCGTCGATCTCGACACCGAGGACACCGGGCGCATGCAACTGGCGGCCTTGACCAGCCAACCCGCGCTGGCTGCCGCCGCCACGCAGCAGTCCCTGGCACAGGGCGTGAACTGTGGGCAGTATACCTTTGATGTCTTCGAGGCCACCTATGGCACCGAGGATATCTTCATTAACGCGGGCGGCGAAGTAACCTTCCGCGTGCGCGTGTTCGACGCGGGCGGCAACGAAGTGCTGCCCGGTCCCGGCCAAGTGATGCTGCAATCCTTCGTGCTGCCCGATGCGCCGGGCGAAGTGATTGGCCTCGACGATGACGGCCTCCCCCTGATTCCCGATGAAGGCCCCTTCAACGTCACACAAACCTTCACCCGCACTTACCCCGATCCCGGCGTTTACCAGATAGGCTTCCGCGTGCGCGTGGCGGGCGAAGCGGGCTTCTGCCCGGATCGCCCCAACGTGGGCCTGCCCTTCATTGCCACGCAGGTGGTCAACGTGCTCGAAGAAGGCGGCGAGGCAACGACGGCCGATATCGCCATCAACGACGCCGTGCGCGATGGAACCGGCCTGGTGCCCGCCAACGACTGGGTGCCCCTGCTCGGGATTACCCTCTCCTTCACACCCGATGCACCCGCGCCGCGTGTGTTGTCGCGCCTCGTTTTCGAGCTGATCGGCAGTGGCATCTCCCCGCAGGACATCCTGGAATTCGGCATCTTCCGTGACCGCGGCGACATTGGCGGCGGTCCGGACGGCGCCTTCCGTCCCTTTGACTACAGCTTTGGCGGAGAGATCCCCCCCGACCAAGATCCGC
>JBJOID010000105.1:0-8030 GCA_046047315.1 Candidatus Hydrogenedentota bacterium
GGTGATGGCCTCTTCGGCATCAGGCAGGGGAGCGGTGCGGAATGCCCCGGCAAGGCTCTCGCCCGGAAGAGCCTGCGACAGGCGCGATTCCACTTCAAGGTCGTACCGCGCGTTGGGCTGAAGTCCTTCGAGTCTTATCTGCCGGGTGAAGTCCGCTTCCGGTAGGACTCTGGCCCAATCCGTTTCGCTCCATTCCTCTTGACCTTTCGCCCTGTACCGAAGGCGCACCTCCCCGGGGCAGCCGGTGGCGGCACCTTCGAGGTCTTGGACCTTGGCAATGCGGGACCCATCCGACAACAACGGAAAATACACCACGGGTGTCACCGCGGGATCGCGGTCCTTGGCACGGTCGACGAACTCTCCGCGCTCATTCTGGTAGCGCACGGTGGGCATTGGGCCGCCGAAGGGCACGCGCTCCGGCGTCTCGGTAAGGCGAACCCAGACGATGGCGGTATCGGCGGTTACTTCACCGATGCGGATGCCCGTGGCGAAGTAGGGCTGCGCGGCGCGGGATTCCGCCGACAACGCGATGGAGGCCACGAGCAGGCAAAGGCAGCAAACTCTCGATACGCGTGGCATGGCGACCATCTCTCCTTCGTTAGAACCGAGTCTTACTCCAATCCGAAAACACGGCTGGCATTATCGTGGAGAAAAAGCCGCCGGGCTTCCTCATCGAGGCCGAGCGAGTCCAGTCCGGCGAGGCAGGCCTCGGGTGTAATCATGGGATAGTTGGTGCCAAACATGACCTTGGCGCGGCCCTTGCCGCGCATGTACTCCACCAGTTCGACGGGCAGCCGGTTGAGCTTGTAGGCCGAGGTGTCGATATAGAAGTTCGGGTACTTCATGGCAAGGGACAGCACTTCGTTCATCCAGGGAAAGCCGACGTGGCCCCCTACGACCACGAGCTCAGGAAACTCGAGCAGCACGTGGTCAAGGTAGGGAATGGGACGGCCGGGCTCGCTGGGGCACAGGGGGCCCGTATGGCCGATCTGGGTGCAGAAGGGTATGCCCAGTTCGCAGCATTCGGCGTAGAGTGGATAATAGCGGCGGTCGTCTGGCGGCAGGTTCCACAGCCAGGGAACGACGCGAAGTCCTTTGAAGCCGCGCTGCTTCACGCAGCGCCTCAGTTCGCGCACGGCTTCGAGAGGACGATAAAGGTCCGCCGAGGCGATGCCCACGAGGGCGCACTCGGAGCGCGACACGAAAGCTGCGACTTCGTCGTGATCGATAAGCCAGCCGCGAGGACCGCACCACGCGGCGCATAGTCCACGGCGCACCCGGCCCGCCTCCATCGCCGCCATGGTGAAATCGAGCGGAACGGCGGGCCACTCGTCCACCCCCATCCAGCGCAGAAGGCTGGCGAGCCATGGCTCGCGCACGAAGCGCTCGGTGGGATGTTGCATCCATGCGTCGATCACGGCTATTGATTGGGTCATGTTCAGGTGCCTCGGATAGACTGCTGCAGCGTAAGGCTCATGATAATGCGTATCATCATTGCTATCCAGATTTCCATGGCGTCGTCTCTGTTCACGTCATCAAGCATGGCTGCAAGTAACGATGAATTGAGGGAGCGTTTCCCAGTCAGCCTCGACAGACTAAGGGATCGTGCCAATCAAGCTTTGGGGGAAGATCTGGTCGTAGTAACGGATAAGCCCGATCCCCCTCCCGGCGGCAGCCTGCATGACTATTGGTCCCTGTCACCATATCACTGGCCCGATCCGAATAGCGACGGTGGAATGCCTTACATCAACCGGGATGGTGAAGTTAATCCGGAGTCGGAATCGGAGCGATTTGATCGCTTGAGACTTTTCAAGATGAGCGATGTTTTACGTGCGTGTTCATTGGGCTATTCGGCCATGCGCGATGAGCGGTATGCGGAATGCGCCGCGCGCTGGGTCAGGGCTTGGTTTATTGTGCACGAAACACGCATGAACCCCTCGCTCGATTTCGCGCAGCACATCCCGGGAAAGACAGCCGGAAGCCCTGCCGGAATAATTCGAGGCATGATCTTTCTTGAAGTGAACGAATGCCTACAGCATCTGAGTGGAAGTCCACACTGGACGGAGGAGGACACCAAAGGCTGGAAAGCATGGACCGCGGCGTATCTTGACTGGTTGTTGACGAGCGAGCTCGGGCAGCTTGAAGAGAAAGCATTCAACAACCATGGCACATGGCACGACGTTCAAGTATCCACTTTCGCCCTGCTTCACGGGAGGGAGGAACTTGTTCGACAAAGGCTCGCGCTTGCGAAGTCCCGCAGGATTCAACGGCAAATCAAGCCTGATGGCAGGCAGCCACTGGAATTGATGCGAACGAAATCGTGGGACTATTCGGTGATGAACCTGCTTGGCATGGCCCGGCTCGCCGAATGCGGGATGCCGCTCGGGGAGAAACTCTGGGAATTCGAAACGCCACAGGGGGCCGGCATGCGCAAAGCGCTTGACTATCTGCTGCCGTTCGCGCTTGGAGAAGAAATCTGGACAGGGAAACAGATTCGTGACTTTGATGGGCGCTCGCTCTACCCTGTGGTACATGCGGCCGCAAGGGCGCTGGGTGATGCACGTTATGATGCCGCGATGGCGAAACTCGGAGGCGACCACGCCGCGAACTTGGAGGAGAACCTTCGAGACCGCTTACACGAATCGAAGCCGTGACGCAGGCGACGGCTATTCTGCGGCGTACTTAGGCCACCGAGGGAACTGCTTGAGCGCGCCTGCTCAAACCTTTACTCTCTCAGACATGTCCAGCCAGTCTTTCGACAGCCATACTCTATCCTGCACCCGCTGCGTCATGGATTCCCGCGTGCCGGGGATCCGCTTCGACGCGCAGGGCGTTTGCCAGTATTGCCACATGCAGGACCGCCTGGAGCGGCAGTTCCCACTGGGAGCGGAGGGCGAGGCCTTCCTCAAGCGGGTGGCCGACGCGGCGCGACGCGATGGCAAGGGCAAGCCCTACGACTGCGTGGTGGGCTTTAGCGGTGGCCGGGACAGCAGCTATTGCCTTTACTACGTGAAGGAGGTGATGGGGCTGCGGCCGCTGGCGGTGCATTTCGACAACGGCTGGGATTCGGAATCGGCCAAGCGGAACATCAGCCTGATTTGTGATGAACTCGACGTGGACCTGCACACGGTGATCATGGACTGGCCGGAGTCTCGCGAGCTGACGAATGCCAACATGCGTGCATGTGTGCCGTATATCGATATCTTCGACGACGTGGGCATCGCCCGGTCACTCTATGAAGCAGCGGAGAAGGAAGGCCTTAAGCATGTGTTTCTGGCGCACTCCTTCCGCGAGGAGGGCATCACCCCGCTGGCCTGGAACTATATGGATGGCCGCTTCCAGCGGGCCATCATTCGCCAGCATTGCCGCATGCCTTTGAAGCATTACCGCAATATCGACATTCCGCAGATGCTGTGGTGGATGTTCGTGCGGGGCATCCGCGTGGTGAACATCACGAACTATTACGATGACCGGGGCGAGCATGTGGAAAAGCTGATGGCGGAGCGTTTTGCATGGATGGACACGGGCCAGCACCACATGGACAACGAGCTTTTCGCGCTCGTGTATTACTATGCGCGGCACAAGTTTGGATTCGACTGGCGGGTGGTGGAGCTCTCGGCCAAGGTGCGCAGCGGGGTGCTCTCACGTGAGCAGGCGCTGGAGGCGCTGCGCAGCGTGCCGTTTTTCGAGAATGAGGAGCTGGTGAACTATTGCCTGAAAAAGCAGGGGTTGTCGCGCGAGGAGTTTGACGCCATCCTGGCCGCGCCCAACAAGTACTTCACGGATTATCCCACATGGTATCCGCTCATTCGGGCGATGCGGTGGCCGCTCTACCTGCTCTGCCGCATGCACCTGCTACCCGCGCATGCGTATGAGAAATTCATCGAGGCGAACTAACGCGCAGGCTGCTTCACGAGATAAGGCCCAAGGGCGAGCCAATCGATACCGGCGGTCAGAAAAGAGGTTATTGCCTCCTCCGGCGTGCGTATGATGGGCTCCTCGTGAATATTGAAGCTGGTGTTCAGCAGCACGCCCGCACCGGTGCGCGCGCGGTAGGCCGAAAGGACGGCGTGAAGACCGGGGTTGGCGGAGGCGCGAACTATCTGCGCGCGCGCGGTGCCGTCCACATGCACCACGGCTGGACAAGTCTGTTTCATTTCCGGGGAGCAATCGAAGCATACGGTCATGAATTCGCCGGCGAAGAGACCGCTATGGTGGTTGCGAAGGAATCGCCCGGCTTCCTCCTCGAGCATCGCCGGGGCAAAAGGCATAAAGTCGGAGCGGCGAAGCTGCTGGTTGAGGCGGGCGGACACGGCAGCGTCTGCGGCGTTGGCAAGTATACTGCGATTGCCTAGAGCGCGAGGCCCCCACTCCATGCGACCATCGAAACGGGCCACGCTCTGCCCGGCAGCGAGGCAATCAGCAAGGGCTGCGGGGTAGTCCTGCGGCCGCTCGAAGTCCAGCCCCGCCTTCGACAAGGCGGCCGTGCATTGTTGATCGCTAAAGCCATCGCCCAAAAACACATGCTGGATTCGCTCGGCTTGCAATACGCCCGCTCCGGCGAGTGCGCCCACAGGATTGCCGCCGTCGCCCATGTTGGGCGCCACGAAGATTTCTTCCACCTCGGGCAGTTCATGCAGGCGCTGGTTGAGCTTGACGTTGGCGAATAGCCCGCCGCCAAGCACCAGGCGCCGCTGGCCGGTTTTTTCGAGCCAATACCGGGCGATGGTGGTGACGCACTCTTCGAGGATGCGCTGCGCCCATGCGGCGACATCTTCGCGGGAATGACGAGCCAGCAGTTCTCGCTCGGCCCAGCGCACGGCCCGCAGCCCATGGGGACCGCGATAGCGCAGCCTCCCCTCGCTCACCTGGAAGGGACTGAGCTGACCCACGGCATCGGGATTGCCATGGGCGGCTAGCCCGGTGAGCTTGCCTTCATCGCGACTGGGCACGAAGCCGAAGGCCTCGGTTAACGCCTCGAAAAACAATCCCAGCGACGCATTGGGGGGGCAATCCGCCAGCCGCTCGACGCGGCCGTCCGCGCATTGGAACACCGCCAGTGAGACGCCATCGCCCATGCCATCGGCGGTAAGGCCGAGGGCGGAATCGAACCCGGACAGCGCGAGGGCGCACCACAGGTGAGTGGCGTGATGATCGACAAGTTTGATTTCTGCGTGGCGCAATTCGGGGGGAAGCGCGCGGCGAATCAGGTTTGGCGCAAGGAGGGCGGTGGCTTGGTTGATAAGGCCGCGCGGACGCTGGATGGAAAGCCAGCGGGTGTGGACCATCGCGTCGGCCACATGGCGCAAGGGACTTTGGGTGCGCGCGCTTTGCGCTTCCCACAAGCCCTGCTGAAGTTGAGGAAATAAGCGCGCGACCAGGTGTGGCGTGGTAACGCCGGAAACGCAGACACGGGATACATCCAACGGATCGAGGCCAGTGAATCCAAAAGCGCCGCTGAGGGAGCGATGCGGAAAGCCACCGTGGTTCTTCCGGCGGGAAAAGCGCTCCTCGTTGGCCGCATAGCGGAGCTGCCCGTTCTCGCAAAGGGCAACGCCGCAGCCATAAAGATCTTCGTTGATTCCAAGCGCCAGCAATTAAGAAAGCCCCACCCATTCCCGCGCAGCGCCGCCTCATGCGCCCAACGGTCCATGCCTCGTCTCAAGCGGCTAGAGGGTACCGCTTTGGATAGGGCCATGTCACGGCCGGCAACAATGCTGGGATGCTAAGGCGTGCGGTGGAGTCAGTCAGCGACGGGAAGGAGTTCGAAGGCCTCTTCGGAGAGGAGCCCGGAGACGACTTCGAAATCTGTGGACTTGTCGCACTGACCGGAACGAAGCAGTTCCTTTTTTTGATCAAACATGCGCTTGCTGCCGGATGCCAATTGGAAGCCGAGTACACCAAGGTCATATCCCGCCGCCCCGATGAACTGCGCGTCGGCCGTCTGGCATGCCGGGAAGGCCGTATAGGAGCCACCGACGAGGAAGGCCGTCTGCGCCCAGAGCACAAGGGTGCCCCCGGCGAGATCCATGGAAACGCGGGGATAGCCGATGCCGAAGTTGGCCGAGATGGCACTGGCGGCCCCGGTCTGGTGGGTGCTGTTTCCGAAGGTGGTGTTGCCGGCCCTGCCCCCCGCTTCAACGGTGGTGCCGTTGAAATTGAAACCGAGGTCGCTGTCGTAGGTGAAGGTGGTGCCAACACGGGCACTGCCTTCAACCGGCACCACGGCATTCACCACGAACTGGGCGCCAATGGACACGGTGCCGGGGATGTATCCCACCACGAAGGGAATTTTCATGATGGGCACGGGAATCTTGAAATCAATTGCGTCGCTGCCCGAACCGGCAACGGTCAAATCGATGGTGGTGGTGCCGCGGAGTCCCTGTAGCTCGTGGCCGTACTGCTGCACCTGGCCATCCTGAAAGCTCATCTGGTTCTTGTTACGGAAGCGCGCGAGTTGCCCCTTGGCCGTGAAGCGCCCCTTGACGCCCGCGCCGATTCCCTTGGTGACGACAAATTCAAAATCCGCAGTATTCACGTTGAGCGTCGCCGTAAGGTCGTATTTGAATTCGCCCTGCTCAAACACGATGTTGATGGGCGTTCCCGCTTTCACTGGATACTCGCCAACCCCGGGAATCTCGATGCTCTTCACGATGTCCGGCGTGTATTCGACGCCGTAGTCCCAGGCAATCTCGGCATTGGGAAACACTTCACTCAAGGGTATCGGCTCGGTCTCGATATAGGCCTCGTTGCCGTCCACGTCAAGGATTGCGATTCGGCCAACCTCGATGCCTGCCAGAACGAGGGGCGTGCCAAGCTCAAGCGACAAGCCAAGCCCGGCCAGCGCGTCGAGGTCCAGCAGATAGGCATGCTCCTCTGGATTGTATTGAAGAATGACCGCCGCCAGGTTTTCCTCCTCCACCACCGCAACCCCATCAGCCACCTCTACGTCGAAAGTGGACGTATCTTCAGCCCAACTGGGATCGGGCGCGACTTGAATGAAACCAGTTTTCGTTTCCGTGTCGGTGCCTGCCGAGTTGGTAACGGTCAACGTAACCGTGTAGCTGCCCTCGGCGTAGGTATGCGAGGGATTCGCTTCCGTGCTGGTGGCGCCATCCCCAAAATTCCACAAGCGGGACGTGATGTCCGCACTGCCGGGAGTGGACTCATCCGTGAATTGAACGATTAACGGAGAGATTCCGGAAACGGGCTTCGCAGAGAAAGCCGCCGTCGGAGGCGTGGCATTGGGGGCTGGACATCCACTCAAACCAAGCAGGGCAACGAGAGCGAACAATACACAAGCACCGGATGCCAAGCTGGACTTCATGGGAGCGCCTCTACCCCGGAATCGGGGAACCACGTAAAATCGCGCGCGGCCAACCAAGACCGCGCGCGCAAAGTCAGTGTAGGACCACCTCTCGCCGAGATTCAACCTGCAACGCTCGACAGTTGGCGCAGCCAAGCCGCTGCTGATAAACTATCGCCACCCACGGAGGAGTAGCATAATTGGTAATGCAGCGGTCTTGAAAACCGCCGCCTTCGGGCTTGCAGGTTCGAGTCCTGTCTCCTCCGCCACCTTTTTCTCCGGCGCTGGCCTGCCGAAACCGCCGCGCGCCGAGATCGGCCCTACCTCGCGAAATCAGGGAAATGTCCAACCGCCTGCCCCCCGCGCTCTCGCGACGAA
Organism: Candidatus Hydrogenedentota bacterium; assembly: GCA_046047315.1. Lineage (GTDB taxonomy): Bacteria > Hydrogenedentota > Hydrogenedentia > Hydrogenedentales > JAEUWI01 > WGMK01. Next base: position 7,685 of record JBJOID010000105.1, read on the forward strand.
ATCCCCCGGCGTGACTGCCGTCCCAAGTGCCGCGCCATCTAGGCGTCTAAATGGATAAGCTCCCCGTGGACCGTGGGAGCCCCGTAGAATTCGCGGGTGGATGCCACGCCCCCGAGCGTGGCAGAGCGGCTCCGTTTGTATTTTATCGGGGACGGGGCAGGTCAGTCCGCATCGATTGGAACTAACCAGGGGCTACTCTTGGCGGTCCTTCAGAAATCCCACGGTCCTCCTAGCAGGCATCGCCCAGCCACCTTTGACTTCCTGATTGAGGGCAAGGCGGAAATCATCCATGGTGACCCGCGCTTTCCCTTCCCGTCCGCAGGCGGCGCGGGCCGCGTTGAGGATG
>JBJOID010000106.1:0-17146 GCA_046047315.1 Candidatus Hydrogenedentota bacterium
GTCGCGTGGCGGCTTCCGTTTGCAGCGCAGCGCGAAGCGGTTAAGGCTGGTGCAGAAGACGGTGGCCTCGAAGGTGTCCTCGGCCTCCGTGCGCCCCAGCAGCGCGTCGCAGCTCACGCCAAGGAGTTGCGACAGGCTGAGCCACACGGAGATATCGGGCGCGTTCTCGCCGCGCTCCCATTTCGACACCGCCTGCGGGCTGATTTGCAGGGCATTCGCGATGTCGTTCTGCTTCAGGCCGCGCTTCTCCCGCAGCGCGCGGATGCGCTTTCCAAGAATGGCCAGGTTCATGCCGTGAATCCTCCCCGGCGGTGGCGCGCATCAACGCGCCGGGAGGGGCACCCCGTGCTCGTCGACCTGCTCCACGCCGAATTCCTCCGCGTAGCGGTTGCGGCTGGCGCCGGGCTCCACGTCCTCGGGGGTGGGCCAGACGCCGCGTCGCAGATAGTACACCACGCGCCGCAGATCGTTGAGTATTGCAAGGAAACACGGCAGGAGCAAGAGCGTGATCACCGTGCCGAAGGCGACGCCGAAGGCCACGGACACGCACATGGGGATGACAAGCTGGGCCTCCAAGTCCTTCTCCAGGATGATGGGGGTGAGCCCGGCGAAGGTGGTGACGGTGGTGAGCAGAATGGGCCGGAAGCGCCGGGAACCCGCCAGTTCGAGGGAGCGGTAGAAAGGTTCGCCCGAGGCGATGCCCCAGTTCACACACTCGACGAAGACGATGGCGTCGTTCACGATGACGCCCGCCAGCGCCACGATGCCGAAGAGGCTGAGCATGGTGAGCGGCAGATCCAGGATGTAGTGCCCAAAGAGTGCCCCGACCATGCCAAAGGGCACCACAAGTAGAATGACAAAGGGCTGCGCGTAGGAACGGAAGACGGTGGCCATGATCACGAAGATGCCCAGCAGACCAATGTAGAAGCCCTGCCGAATGCCGCCGAGGGTTTCGGCTTGCGACTCCACTTCCCCGCGCACGCGCCATCCCATGCCAGGGTAGGCGTTGGTCAACTGGTCGAGGTAGCCTGATTCGCGCAACTCGGCCACCACGGCCTCGGGGGCGGTGACGGCCGAATCGGCGCGCGCGAGCACGGCCACGCGCCGCATCCCGTTGGTGCCTCGAATGTCGGCATAGCCCTGCGCGAAGGTGAAGTCGGCCACGGTGTGCAGCGGCACTTCCACCCCAGACGGGGTGCGAATTCGGGAGCGCTCGATATCGGCGAATTCCTTCCGCTCGCTTTCCGGGTAGCGCACCAGCACGCGCACCTCGTCGCGGCCGCGTTGCAGTCGCTGCGCTTCCGCGCCGTAGAAGGCGGCATTGAGATGGTTCGCCACGTCGGCCATGGTCAGGCCCAGCGGCGCCGCGCCGGGCTTAAGGGTGACCTGCAATTCCGTGCGGCCGGGGCGGAAGTCGTCTTCCACCTGATACACCCCCTTCATCTCCTTCATGCGCGCCTGCAATTTTTCCGACGCGGCGAGCAGGTCTTCCATCACGGGGCCGGTGAGCCAGATGGCGATCTGCGGTCCACCGCCGCCAATCGAGGCACGGTAATACTGCTGCGACACCGCCCCGGGAATCTCGCCCACCTCGGCTTCCCACTTGACGGATATTTGCTCGAGGGGCACACCGCGCCTGGATGGGGGAATGAATTCGACGAAGACGCGCCCCATGCTGGAGGCGCCCTGAAATACGCGCTCGTGCACGTTGCGGATGATGGGCTCCCCGGTCAGGGATTCCGTCTTGGCGGCCACCCGTTCGAGTCCCTCGCGGGTCTGGTCCAACGCGTCCTTCACCTGCTCATAGGGGGTTCCCGGCGGGAACTCGATGACAGCCGCCATCACGTCGCCATCCACCGGGGGCCAGAAGACCACCCGCACGAGTCCGCCCACCAGCAGGCCGCTGGTACCCACAAGGATACCAATGCCAATGCAGAGCGAAACGTATCGATGGTGTATGGCTCGTTTCACGAGCGGGCGGTAGTAGCGGTCCACCCAGCGTTCTAGCCAATCGCTGACGTCGTGGTGCGGCTGAAGCAGGCGGCGCCAGCCCGTGGGGCGCACGACGTCGCGGACGTCGGGAAGGCTGTTGAGGTGAGCGGGCAGCAGGAACAACGATTCCAGCAGCGAAATCAACAGCGCGGAGATCACCACAATGGGCACCTTGCCGATGAGCTGCCCGAGGAAGCCGGGAATCCAGAGCGCGGGAATGAAAGCCACCACGGTGGTGGCAACAGCGGCTATTACCGGCCAGCCCACCTCGGCCACGCCATCGGCCGCCGCGCGCATGGGGGACTTACCCAACGAGCGCTGGTGGAAGATCGCTTCGCCCACCACGATGGCGTCGTCCACCACGATGCCCAGCACGAGGATGAAAGACATCAGCGTGATCTGGTTGATGGACTGGTCGAAGAAGACCATGATGATGAAGGCGCCGCAGACCGAGATGGGGATGCCCAGGGCCACCCAGAAGGCCAGGCCGGCGCTCAGGAATAGCCACAGCACCACCACCACGAGGATGAGGCCAAAGACGGCATTGCTCAAGAGCAGCGAAATCTGGTTGCGCACGAACTCCGACTCATCGAAACAGGCGGTGATGTGCAGCCCTTCCGGCAGGCGCGCTTGGGTCTTCGCCGCGTAGTCGCGCACCGTGTCGCTGATTTGCAGCAGGTCCTCGCCTTCGCCCTTATACACCTCGATCAGCACCGCGGGCTTTCCGTTGAAAGAGCCATAGGCGGCCTGCTCGGCGAAGGCGTCTTTGATTTCGGCTAACTGGGCCAGCGTCACGATGCTGCCACCCGGCCCGGCCTTCACCACCACGTTCTCCAGCTGCTCACCGTCATAGCGGCGTCCCACCGCGCGGATGCTGATGTCCTCCCCCTCGGAGCGCAGCACGCCGGTGGACATGTCCAGGCTGGTGCGGCGGATCGCTTCGCTCACCTGCGCGATGGTCAGGTCGTGCTGGATGAGCGCGTCACGCGAGACCTCCACGTTGATCTCATAAGTGCGGGTATCCGCGATGGTCACGTTGGAAAGTCCCGGCAACTGGACGAGGTCGGCGCGCACGCGCTCGGCCCAGGCCTTCATCTGGCGCTCGGGAAGCTCGCCCCACAGCGCCACGTTGATGGCTTCGTCTTCCGGCTTGATGACGGTGATGCGCGGCTCGCGCGATTCGGCCGGGAGATTCGGGATGCTGTCAATGGCTTCGGACACGCGGTCCTTCAGCTCCTGCATGTCCTCGCCGTAGTCCGCCTCGATGCTCGCAATCGATACCCCTTCGGCGGAATAGGTGTTGTAACTCTTCACGCCTTCCATGCCGTTCAGGCGTGGCTCGATAAGGCGTGAAATCCCTTCTTCCACTTCCTTGGGGTTCGCGCCGGGGTAGGCGATGGTCACCTGCAGGATGTTCTCGCTGATCTCGGGCAGGCTTTGGCGCCGCATGGAGGAGACGGCCAGCGAACCGCAGACGAGGATGAGCAGGGTGACCACCGTCGCGAGGACGTGGTTGCTGACGAAGCTGCGAAGGATTTCCATTCCGCGGGCCTAGAGCGCCGCCGACGGCGCGGGGGCGTCACCCGTGGAGGGCACCTCGGCCATGTCGATCTTCAGCAGGGTGTTGTCGAGCGGATCCACCAGGCGGGTCAGCACGACGAGATCATTCGCAGCGAGGCCCTCGCTGATGTAGGCAAAGCCGCCCTCCTCGCGGGCCACCGTGACAGGCACCGACTTCAGGCGGCCCTCCACGGCGATGTAGACATGGTCGTCGAAGGTTACCGATTCGCGGGGAATTCGAACCACCTGCTCCATGGGGCGGCCGGGTATAGCCACGCGGCAGAACATACCGGCCAGCAGGGGGAAGCCCTCGTGCGCCGCCGGGTCGTGGCGTATCACCACGTTGACCATCCGGGTCGCTTCGTCGTAACCCGCGATTCGGTCCACGCGTCCGCGCCATGGCGCGGCGGCGGCATCCTCGGTCCAGAAGATTTCACATTCCACCTGCTCAACCGGGGGGAAGGTGGCGGGGTTGGAGAGTTCGGCGGAATCCTGAGAGCGCAGCCAGTGGCGTGCGTCCTGACTGTCGATGGGCACGGTGATCTCCAGTGCGGCGTACTCTGCGAGGCGCGCGATCTCGCTGCCCGCCGTCACGTATTGCCCGGCCGACACGCGCTTGGCCTTCACACTGCCAGCGAAGGGGGCCTTCAATTCGGTCTGTTCCACGCTGCGGCGCGCGCGATCCGTCGCGGCGCGCACGGTTTCCGTCATGGCTTCCATTTCCTGGATGCGCAGGGGGAAGAGCTTGAGCTCCCGCGCATGCAGGTCGCGCGCGCTCACCGCCTCAACCTGGATGCGTTCCGCCCGCTCGACCTCGCTTTTGCTTACCACGCCTTTGAGCTGGAGCTCCCGCGCCCGGTCCAGGTCCCGCTCGCTCAGGGTGGCGGTTTGCGAGAGGGCCTCATGGCGTATCTTCTCGGTTTCCCATTCCTGTCGCATACGCTCCAGCGTAAGCTGCTGCTGACGCAGCGCGGCTTCCGCTTCCCGCAGGGCGGTCAGGTAGGGGACTGGGTCCACCTTGAGGAGAACATCACCCGCGTTGAATTCACCACCCTCTACGAAATTCGGATGGGTTTCCACCGCGAGGCCGGCCACCTCTACCGCGAGGGCGACTTCCCGCAGGGCGGAAACCGTGCCGAAGCCAGTGATGGTGACGGGGTAATTGGCGGGTGCGACATGCGCGGCGCGCACATGGAGCGTGTCTTCCTGGGGCGGTTCGGGCTTGGCCTGTTGCGACCGGCCATAGGCGGTCAGTGCCGCTAGCACGGCGATGCCGAGCCCGAGCGCGGCCAAACCTGTGATGATCGATACCAGTTTGTTCACTGGATGAGTGCTCCTCGATGCCGGTCACGCCCCGGGTTCTCACCGGGAATCGGCCGCTCCCATGCCTGAATTCGTTTTACGCCCCGAAGCGTGTTGTTGCAGACGCTTCGTTTCCTCGCCTGCCTTGGAGGGCGGCAAGACGCGCTTGGTTTAACTGGACGGTATTCTTGCGCTATCGGGCCGGGGAATCAGGTGGCGATACCGCGCAGCCTGTTGGCTGCGCGAATCGACCACGCAAACACCAGCTGGCCACCGAAATACAGGGGCAGGCCGATCAGCGCGTTGATGGGGCCCGGTTCCACGAATCGGGAACGCGCCACGCATATGTCGGAAACCCAAAACATCAGCGCGGCGACGAGCATCAGGGCCGTGCCGTTCTTGCGCGTGGCCCCCGCCGACAGGATCACCATGCTGGTGATCACCAGCATGTAGGCGTAAACCGGGAGGCGCATGTCTCCGAGGTGCGGGTTGAGCCATTGGAAGACCACGTACACCGGAGCGACCACGAGGAGGGCCATCACGCCCGCCGTGGGAACATGCACGCCCCATACCAGGAAGGCCACGGCATAGGCCACGTGGCCCAACAGGAAGGCCACCAGCCCCATCAGGAAAATGGTGTCATCGGAGGAAATGAGGAACAGGTCACCCCACCAGGAGAAGAACAGGCCGACGAATATGGCGACACCATAACGGCTTTGGAGGGCACCGGCGAAGATCGCCGTGACCAGGAAGCCGGTGGAGGCGAGCATCTTGGCCACGCCGCGACCGAGGTCTAGCCCAAGCGAGCCGCCGAAAAGCGTGACGGCCACGGCCAGCGCCGTGAAGACGGAGCCCGCCACCAGCCACCCGGCGGGCCGTGGGCCCAGCCATTTTGGTAGCGCGCTCAGAACCATTCTTTGAGGAAGAAGACAATGCCCCAGACATAGGAAATGAGGCCCAGCGAGCCGAGGCCTCCGCCGCCCTCGTTGGTCGAGGCCTTTGCCACGGTGATGGTCTTCACGTGCTTCATTGGGTTGTGTCTCCCTTGTTCAAAGGCCTTTGAATACCGCCGTCAATGCGACGGCCACACGCAGAAAGGTCACACGGATGAAGTCGTTGAGGGCTTCCTCCTCGGGATCAACCTCGGCGCGTGCGACCGTCAAGCTGCGGCAGTGTTTCATGGCGGTTTCCCCATCGCATTTTTCGCGTTGTAGTGTGGCCGTCCACCGCACGCGATGTCAACGCAGCGCGTTATTCGTAGCGCAGGGCCTCGACGGGATCGACGCTCGCCGCCTTGACCGCGGGATATACCCCAAAGAACACACCGACCGACATGCTGAAGAGGAAGGCCAGCAGGGTGGACCACATCGAGATGCCGATGGGGAGCGTGGGGTAGCCTACCCGGATGGCGAAGGTGCCGAGTGCGCCGAGGCCGATGCCGATGAGGCCGCCCAGCAGGCTGAGCGTCACGGACTCGACGAGGAACTGTAGGGCGATATCCTGCTTGCGCGCGCCGACTGCCTTGCGCACGCCGACCTCGCGGGTGCGTTCTCGAACGGACACGAGCATGATGTTCATGATGCCGATGCCGCCGACCAGAAGCGATATGGAGGCGATGCCGACGAGCATTACCCGCAGCATGCCGAAGATGCGGTCGAAGGTTTGCAGCATCCCGTCCTGGTCCGTGATGGTGAAGTCGTCGTTGTTGTCGTGGGCCGAGAGAATTACCTGCCTCACCGACTCCTCGGCGCGGTCGAGGTCTTCCTTGCTACGCACGCCCACGAGGATCTCCCACAGCTCGTCCTCGCCGTTCTTGAACATCTGCTGGGCGCTGGGGAGGGGGATGATGATCAGGTCGCCGAGGTCGATGCCCAGCGCCATGCCGCGCTCCTCGAGGATGCCCACGATGAGGTGCTTCGTGCCGTTCACCGTCACGGTCTGGTTGAGCGCCCGGTCCTCGCCGAAAAGCTCGCGCTTCAGGGTGGTGCCGATGATGCAGACCTTCTTGTTCTTGTCGATGTCCTCCTCCGAGAGGAAGCGGCCGATCTGGGTATAAAGCTCGCGGATGTTGTCGAAGTCGGGCGTGGTGCCGATGCACATCACGTGGCGCATGCGGTTGCGGTATTTCACACCCGCAAGGCCCACCGAATTCGCGGCCACGCCGGTGATGCCGGTGGCCTTGCGCTTGATGGCCTTGGCGGTTTCGTAGGTAAGTTTTCGGTGGCTGCCCGCCGTGATGGGGATAAGGCCGGTGGTTTCCTGCCGCCCCGGCGTTACAATGAGCACGTTGCTGCCCATGATGGCGAACTCGCGCTCGACGTAGGCCTGCGCCGACTCGCCAAAGGCCACGAGCAGAATCACCGACATCACCCCGATGATCACGCCCAGCGTGGTGAGGAAACTGCGGACCTTGTTCTGCGCGATGCTACGCAGGGCGGTCAACACATGCTCGGCAGGATTCACGCGCCGCCTTCCTCGCTGCTCACAGTCACCAGCACGCCATCGTCGAGGCCGGGCACCCCGACCGACATGATCAATGTCTCACCCGCCTTGACCCCCTCCAGCACCTCCTGGTACTCCCAGTTGCCGATGCCCAGTTTCACCGGGCGGCGCACGGCACGGCCACCTTCGATGACGTAGCCGTATTCATCGCGCACGAGCGCCTCGCTGGGCACATGGACCACCGACTCGCGCCGGTCCACAATCACGGTCACGTCCGACGACATGCCGGGCAGAAACCGGGAACGGTCGCCCTGTATTGCGACCTTCACGTTCAACGTGCGCGCGAGGTCCGCGTTGGGTTGAATCACCGGCGAGATGAAGTCCACCGTCCCCTCGAAATGCTCGTCCGGGTAGGCGTCGAGTTCGATGCGCACCGGCAGCCCAACGGTCAACTCGCCCGCGTTGGCCTCGTCGAAGGGGGCCTCGATGTAGACGTCGTCCCCGCTGACCAGGCTCAGCACCGGCATGCCCATGGCCACGGCTTCTCCCTTGGAGAGCATCACCTTGGCTACCACGCCCGCGAAGGGGGCGCGCAGGAAGGCCTTCTCCCGCATGGCCTCGGCGGCGGTCACCGCCGCGCGCAGCTGGTCCATCATGGCTTCCGCCGAGGCGACGTCCTCGCCGCGCAGGCCGATCTCACCCTGCGCCGCCACGGCCGCCGCCACCGTCTCCTGCGCCACCTTCAGCGCCAGCGCGGCCTTCTCGAAGTCGCTGCGCGAAATGGCCTGCCGTTCGCTCAGCGGGGCCACCCGGTCGTATTCCTTCTGCGCGGCGTTCAGTTGCGCCTGCGCCTGCCGCACCTGCGTGCTGGTCACGTCTTCCGACATGGTGGCCGCGATTCGCGACTGCGCGAGGCGCGCCTCGCCCACCCGCAGGTTGGCCTCCGCCAGCGCCACCTGGGCGTCCAGCTCCGCGTGCTCCAGTTCCACCAGCACCTGTCCGGCCTCGACGCGGTCGCCCTCGGCCACGTGCAACGCGGCGATGGTGCCGATGGCCCCGATGGCCAGCATCGCCTTGTGGCGCGGCATCACCGTTCCCGAAGCGATGGCCGCCACGGTTTGCTCGACGGGGCCCGTCTCTACCTGAACCGCCGTCACCTCGATGGGGCGCTCCTGGGTCACATACCACCAGCCGCCCGCGCCGGCCGCGCCGAGCAAGACGAGCACAATCACGATTCTCATGCCGACGCCATCTCCCTGTTTCTCAGTTGTTCGTCGCTCAATACATGCCCGTCCCGGAAGGTGACGATGCGTTCTGCATGCTCCGCCACTTCCCGCTCGTGCGTCACCATCACGATGGTGTTGCCCCGTTCGCGCAGCACCTCGAACAGCTCCATGATGCTTTGCCCGCTGCGCGTGTCGAGGTTGCCGGTGGGTTCATCAGCGAACAAAATGGATGGGTTGTTCACCAAAGCCCGCGCGATCGCCACGCGCTGGCGCTGCCCGCCGGACAGTTCGTTCGGGCGATGGTGCAACCGCTCGCCCAAGCCAACGGCCTTCAGCGCCTCGGCGGCGCGCTCGAGGCGTTCCTTGCGGGGCACGCCATCGTAGAGCAAGGGGAGTTCCACATTCAGCAGCGCCGTGGAACGCGCCAAGAGATTGAAATTCTGGAATACGAAGCCGATCTCATGGTTGCGCAGGCGGGCCAGCTGATTCTCGGTATAGGTGCTGACCAGCTGTCCCTTCAGCCAATACTGGCCAGAGGTCGGCCGCGAGAGGCAACCGAGGATGTCCAGAAACGTGGTCTTGCCCGAACCCGACGGGCCCATGATGGCGACGTAGGACCCCTTCCTGATATCCACATCCACGCCGTCCAGCGCCCGCACTTCATGGTCGCCCATGTGGTAGACCTTGCGCAGTTCGCGTACGCGAATGAGGATATGGTCGGGAGGGGTTGCGTCCATAGGCGCGGGATGGTATCACGCCCTGCGGCACAATGCGAACGACCACCCAACGCCGCGCCGCTTGACATGCGCCGTACGAAGTGTAGAATGCGGGGCGGAGGGGAGGCCCGCCATGATCTTCAGGGGGAGCGTCGCCGTCCGTTTAGGTCGACTGAACCTGCTTAGCCTAGGCGGTAAATTGTTGACAAAAATCGACGTAACTCCAATATTGTCAATTGAGATATGCACTATTTACATTGACAAAATGGAGACCCTCTGGTAGCATTACCGTGAGTGAGTAGCGAGGCGCGACATGCAGGCAACCTATAGTCTTTTTGGCCAGCGGCTCGTCGAGCGGGGCGTCATCACCCAGAAACAGCTGGAAGAGGCGATCCACAAGCAGCAGACGTCCATGGGCCACCGCCGGATAGGCGAGATCCTGTTGCGCATGGGGGCCATCAGCAAGAGCCACATCACCGAGGGCCTTGCGGATCAGCTGGGCATCCCGATTATCAAAATCTCCGACCGTGAGATTCCCGAACGCATACGCAATCAGATTCCGGGCAACGTGGCCACGCTGTATCGTGTGGTCCCCGTCGAGGAACGCGGGGCCGATCTGGTGGTGGCTACGGCCGATCCCACCAACATGAACACCTTCGACAACATCCAGCGCCTGATTGACCGCCCGATATCGGCGGTGCTGGCCACGCCGGAAGAGGTGGCCATCGCGCTGAACAAGTATTACGGGCTTCAGGATTCGAGCGTAACCAACATGCTCTCGACGGTGAGCAGTGCGTCCTCGATGAGCACGCTGAGCTCGATGTCGAACCTGAGCTCGCTCGACTCCTCGCTCAGCAGCCTCGGCAGTTTCAGCGAAAGCGACATCAGCCTCGGCAGCCTGAGCATCGACGGGGCCGACCTCGAGAACGTTACGGCGAAGGCTTCGGGCGATGACGAGGACGACGCCGACCTCGACAACCCGGTCGTGAAATACGTGCAGCAGATGATCATGGAGGCGTTCCGCCTTCGCGCGAGCGATATCCACATCGAGCCGGGCAAGACCGACGTAAAGGTGCGATACCGCGTGGACGGCGTGATGCAGATGATGCCCCTGCCGCCCAAGCGTGCACAGCCGGCCATCATCTCCCGCCTGAAGCTAATGGCGGGGATGGACATCTCCGAGCGGCGCGTTCCGCAGGACGGCCGCATCAAGATGACCATGGGCGGCAAGGTGATCGACCTGCGCGTGAGCGCGCTGCCCGCCGTCTATGGCGAGAGCATGGTGATGCGTATCCTCGACAAGAGCGGCCTGATGCTGGGCCTGGGCCAGCTGGGCTTCAGCCCCGATGATCAGCGCACCTGGGAGAGCCTGCTCGGCAACGCCACCGGGGTGATTCTGGTGACCGGCCCGACGGGTTCCGGCAAGACGACCACGCTCTACGCTTCGTTGCACACGCTGAACACCCCGCACCGCAAGATCATCACGGTGGAAGACCCGGTCGAATACCAGTTGACCGGCATCAACCAGGTGCAGATCAACCACGGCATCGGGTGGAACTTCGCGAAGGCGCTGCGCGCCATCTTCCGCCAGGACCCCGACATCGTGATGGTGGGCGAAATCCGCGACCAGGAGACGGCGGAGATCGCCATCAAGGCGGCGCTCACCGGCCACCTGGTGTTCTCCACCCTGCACACCAACGACACCGCGAGTTCATTCACCCGCCTTATCGACGTGGGCATCAAGCCCTTCCTCGTGGCCTCGGGCGTGCGCGCCATCCTCGCGCAGCGCCTGGTGCGCACCATCTGCACCTCCTGCAAGGAACCGTGCCAGCCCGACCCCCTCGAAGTGGAGCGCCTCAGCTTCCCCGTCGAGCTGGACAAGGTAGAGCTGTGGCACGGCGCGGGCTGCGATAACTGCAACCGCAGCGGCTACCAGGGCCGCCTCGGCGCCTACGAGCTTCTGGTCACGACCGACATCATCCGCACCATGCTGATGAAGAACGAGTCCGCCACGGCCATCAAGCGCGCGGCGCGCCGCGGCGGGATGGTCACCATGCGGCAGGACGCCTGGCGCAAGGCGCTCAACGGCATCACCACCATAGAAGAAGTTAACCGGCGCACGCGCGTGGACGAACCGCTGCGCAACGAGCCCGCCAAGGAGACCGCCTGATGGCCTATGAAATGGTCAGCCTGCTGCGCATGCTGATTGACCGCGACGGATCCGACCTGCACCTTGCCGTGAAGAACCCGCCCGTGGGGCGCGTGCACGGCCACCTGCAATATTTCGGCGACGACCCCCTCACCCCCGAGGATACCGAGCGCCTGATGAAATCCATCGCGTCGGTGGACAACCAGCAGGAACTGCAGGAAGTCGGCGGCACCGACTTCGGCTTCGCCTTCGAAGACGTGGCGCGCTTCCGCGTGTCGGTGTTCAAGCAGCGCGGCTACGTGGGCATGGTGCTGCGCCTGATTCCGCGCAACCTCATGACCTTCGAGGAGATCGGCCTGCCCGCCGCCATGAAGAAAGAGATTCAGGCGCCACGCGGAATGATCCTCGTCACGGGTCCCACCGGTTCCGGCAAGTCCACCTCGCTGGCCACGATGATCGACTGGATCAACATGAACCTCGATCACCACATCATCACCATCGAGGACCCGATCGAGTATTACCACGAGCACAAGAAGAGCATCATCACCCAGCGCGAAGTGGGGGTGGACGTGCCGACCTTCGCCGAGGCCCTGCGCCGCGCCCTGCGCCAGGACCCCGACGTGATTCTGGTGGGCGAAATGCGCGACCTCGAAACCATCGGCGCCGCGGTGACGGCGGCCGAGACCGGCCACTTGGTGTTCGGCACGCTGCACACCACGGGCGCGGTGCGCACCGTCGACCGCCTTGTGGACGCTTTCCCGACGGACCAGCAGGAACAGATTCGCACGCAGCTGGCGGGCAACCTGCGCGCCGTGCTGTCGCAAACGCTGGTGCCGCGCAAGAGCGGCTTCGGCCGCGTGTCGGCCTACGAGCTGATGATCAACATCCCGGCCATCCAGAACCTCATCCGCGAGAACAAGTCCTACCGTATCACCTCGGCCATCCAGACCGGGCACAAGTACGGCATGAACCTGCTCGACGAGCACTTGCTGGCCCTTTATAAGAAGGGCATTTGTAAATACCAGGACGTGATCGCCAAGGCGCAGGACCCGGTGGAGTTCGAGGCGATGGCGCGCAGCTTCGGCCTGGAAGACGGTCCGCCCCCCGCCCCCGCGGGCGCGAAGTCCTAAGGAGCGCGGTAAACAAACATGGCCATGGCAAGGACGATAGAGCGCCAGATAGGCGACATCCTGGTTGAGCAGGGGCTGCTGAGCCCGCTCCAGCTGGATGAAGCCCTCCAGCGCCAGCGCCTCACCGGCGACATGCTGGGCCGCGTGCTGGTGTCGATGGGGTACTGCGAAGAGCAGCACATCATCGAGGCGCTCGGTGTGCAGTCCGGCATGGAACGCGTGGACCTCGCGAAGCTCAAGATTCCCGAGGACATCATCCGCAAGCTGCCGGGCGACGTGGCGCGCTTCTACAACGTCATCCCCATCCGCCTGACCGACGGCGTGCTGGTGGTGGCGATGGCGGACCCGATGAACCTCCAGGCGCTGGACGACCTGGCGCAGATCACCGGCCTCGAGGTGCGCGGCGCGGTGAGCAACCCCGTCGACGTGGCGAACACCTGGAAGAACAACTACGCCTACGAGCTCGACTCCATCCACGAGATGCTGCACGACCTCGAGGATCGGGTTGGCACTAAGGAACTATCGCTCGAGGAACTCGGCACCCAGGAAGTTATCAAGGACTCCGAGAACCTCGTCGAGCTTGCGCAGCAGCCTGAAGTCATCAAGATTGTCAACCTGATCTTCCTCGAGGCCTTGCAGAAGCGCGCGTCCGATATTCACTTCGAGGTCTACGAAGAAGACTTCCGTATCCGTATCCGCGTGGACGGCCTGCTCCAGGAAGTGGTCAGCCCGCCCAAGGCCTTGAACATCCCGCTGGTGGCCCGCATCAAGGTCATCTGCAACATGGACATTGGCGAGCGCCGCCTGCCGCAGGACGCGCGCATCGAGCTGAAGATCGGCGACACCATCATCGACATCCGCGTGGCCACGCTGCCCACGCTCTACGGCGAATCGGTGGTGATGCGTATCCTCGACCGCACGGCGATCAAGATCGACATCAACGCGTTGGGCTTTGAGGAAAAGCAGATCAAGCAGATCCTCAACGTGGTGAACAAGCCCAACGGCATCTTTCTCGTGACCGGTCCCACCGGCTCCGGCAAGACCACCTCGCTCTACGCCTGCCTCAATGAACTGAACACCCCCGAGGTGAAGATCATCACCACCGAAGACCCGGTTGAATTACAGATCGATCGGTTGGTTCAGGTGCAGGTGCGCGAGGAAATTGGCCTCACCTTCGCGGCCTGTCTGCGCGCCATCCTGCGCCAGGACCCCGACATCGTAATGGTGGGTGAAATCCGCGACCTCGAGACCGCGCAGATCGCCGTGGAAGCCTCGCTCACGGGCCACCTGGTGTTGAGCACGCTCCACACCAACAGCGCCCCCGAGACGATCACCCGACTTCTGGACATGGAGGTGGAGCCTTTCCTGATCACGGCGTCGCTCGAGGCGGTGCTGGCGCAACGGCTGACGCGCGTGCTCTGCCGCGACTGCCGCCAGCCCTACCGCCCCACTGAAAAAGAGCTGACCGAGCTGGGCGTGCCAAAGGCGTGGAAGCAGGATCCCAACCTGAAATTCTTCCGCCCGAACGGCTGCCCCGCCTGCGACTACCGCGGCTTCATCGGCCGCACGGGCCTGTATGAATTGCTGGTGATGGACGAGAACATCGCCGACATGGTGCTGGCCCGCGCCATGGCCTTCGACATCCGCAAGTATGCCCGCAAAAACCTGGGCATGCTCACCCTGCGCGAGCAGGGCATCATCAAGTGCGCGCGCGGGATATCCAGCGCCGAGGAAATCTGCGCGCACACCGACCGCTTTGACGACGACTGAGGGAACACGGAACCATGCCCAAGTACTTCTATCACGCGCTCGACCGGGAAGGTAAGCAGCAGCTTGGCGTTGTCGACGCCGAGAGCCAGGCGCTTGCCATCAACGACATCCGCAGCCTCGGGCTGTATCCCACCCGCGTGCGCGAGGCCACCAAGCGCGACGAGAAGCGCGCCCGCCAGAAGAAAAAGGGCCTTGACGAGTTCTACATGGGCGGCGTCAAGTTCAAGCAAATCATGGTGATGACGCGCCAGTTGTCCACCCTGATTGACGCGGGCCTTCCGCTGCTGCGCAGCCTCAACGTGCTCATCGCCCAGCAGAAGCCCAGCAAATTGCGCGACATTCTTCGCGAGGTCTCGCAGGACATCCAGTCCGGCGGCACCTTCGCCGACGCCCTCTCGAAGCATCCCAAGCAGTTCGACCGCCTTTATGTGAACATGGTGCGCGCGGGCGAAGTGGGCGGTATGCTCGAAGTGGTGCTCCAGCGCCTGGCCATCTTCATGGAAAAGCGCCAAGCCCTTATCCGGCGCGTGCGCGGCGCGATGATTTACCCGATCGCCGTGCTGCTCATCGCGGCGGGCATCGTGGCCTTCCTGCTGGTGAAGGTGGTGCCCGTGTTCGCCGAAATCTTCGAGGAGTTCGGCGGCGACCTGCCCGCCCCCACCAAGTTCCTCATCGCCTGCGGCGACTTCATGGTCTACCGCTGGTGGCTGCTGGTGGTCTCCATCAACGCCATCATCATCACGATGAAGCTGCTCTTCAAGTTCAAGGCGGTCAACCGCTTCAAGGACATCGTGGTGTTGAAGGTGCCGCTCATCGGCGACTTCGTCATCAAGGTATCCGTGGCGCGCTTTGCCCGCACGCTGGGCACCCTGATCACCTCGGGCGTGCCGATTCTCCAGGCGCTGCGCATCACGCGCGAGACCATCAGCAACTCCGTGGTGCAGGACGCCATCGACAAGGTGCACGACAGCATCAAGGAGGGCGAGACCATCGCCGCCCCGCTTGACTCGACCAAGGTCTTCCCCGCCATGGCGGTGAACATGATCGACGTGGGCGAGGAGACCGGCCAGCTCGACGCGATGCTGGTGAAGGTGGCCGACATTTACGACGACGAAGTCGAGGCGGCGGTCGAGGCGATGCTCCAGCTGATGGAGCCCGCGATCATCATCATCCTCGGCGGCATCATCGGCTTCATCGTGGTGTCGCTCTACCTGCCCATCTTCACGCTGGGCGACGCGATCAGCGGCAGCTAAGCCGGGAATAGGAAGTTTATCCATGGACGCAACCACACAGCCAAGCGCGGCGGGCCGGACGGCCCGCGCCGTGGGGCGCGTTCATCACGCATGTCATAACAACGCCGGGCGCGCGCCGGGAAAGCACACTGGAGGAATCACCATGAAACGCAACGCGGGTTTCACCCTCGTCGAACTGCTGGTCGTAATGGCCATCATCGCCATTCTCGCGTCCATCGCCGTGCCCAACATCGCCAACTACCTGCGGCAGGGCCAGGCCACCCGGGCGCTCGGTGACATCAGCGCCATCGAGACCGCCCTCACCGAGGTGCTCGCCGACGCCGGCCGCAGCAAGCTCGAGCAGCTGTTCGATCCGCAGGGGGTGGCGGTCGTGGCGCAGAATAATTTCGGTGCGGGCGCCACCTGGCCCCCGGTCGACGCGATTGGTTTCCGCGCCGCCACCGATCTCTACACGCGCACCCTCTATGCCGTCCTGCGTAGCGGGCGCAACGTGCTCGGCTCGACCGATGACCGCGGCTACACCTACGACCAGGTGCTGCAGAACGACGTCATCCGCAAGCTTGGCACCGGCTACCTGAGCGACCTTGCGCTCGATCCATGGGGCAACCTCTACAACATCTATCCCGGCCCGTGGATCGCGCGGAATTCGGCGGGCCAGCGCGCCCCGATTCCCTTCCGCATCTACACCCGTACCGAGGCGGAATCCTCCCTGCCGGGCGCCAACTCCCAGTCCCGCGATCAGCTGACCTTCGAGATCGACGGCGACCTGGACGGATTCACCGGCGGCCCCGGCGACTTCGAGGCCGGCTTCCCCGCGCCCCCCAACGAGATTGCCTACATCTGGTCCAACGGCCTGAACCTCGTCAGCGGGCAGGTGCTCTACACCAGCGCCGCCTACAACACGACGGACGTGGCTTCGAACTACGATTTGAACCAGGAAGTGGAGCTGATTGGCGGCGGTGACGACATCAACAACTGGGATCCGGCCAACAGCTGGAACCGCGCATACTAAGAAATTCCACGACCCGCGCCGCTTGAGGCGGCGGCGCGGGAAAAAATGAGGGATAATAACAACGGCGCCGGGCGGCCCCATGCGGGCGGCCTGGCTTGGGCGGCGGGTTCCGCCAGTGTGGGCGGGCGCAAGGCCCTGGGGAGTGACGGCGTGAGAGGCAAACGTGCGAGCGAGCGGGGCTTGACCCTGGTCGAGTTGATCGTCGTGTTGGCGATCATCGCGTTGATCACTGCCGCCGCCGTGCCCGGCATCGCGCGGCTGCGCGGCGGCGCCGATGATTCCCTGTCCCGCGCCTCGCGCGAAATCTTCCAGCTGCTCACCGCCGCGCGGCAGTACGCCACCACCTACAACGTGCGCACCGCCGTCGTCTACAACCTCGACAACTACAAGTCCCCGGTGGTCAACCCGGCGAACGACCCGGTGCCCAGTACGAGCTTCGCGCTGGATTCCCTGACCGGCGCGCCCGCGCGCTTCATCACGGCGGCCACGCTGATGTATGAGCTTCCCAACAGCGAAGCGCGCTTCGCCGCGCCGCTCGATCTACTGTTCAGCGATGGTCCCGAGCCCGCCTTCGTTCCCGCCAATGGCAAGGAG
>JBJOID010000107.1:0-28772 GCA_046047315.1 Candidatus Hydrogenedentota bacterium
GATCAACACCTGGCAGCCCTGGCCCTCGATGCTCGTCATCTCAATGGAGCCGCCGTGCTCCTCGATGATGCCGCGCGTGATGGAAAGACCCAGCCCGGTGCCGCCGGGCTTGGTCGTGTAATACGGTTCAAAGACGCGCTCGAGCTCCGCGCGCGAAAGGCCGGGGCCGTCGTCGCGCACCTCCACCACGCAGGCGGCGTCGGTGAGGCGCGAGAACAGCCGCACGCGCCCGCCCGCCGCGCAGGCCTGGAGCGCGTTGAGCAGCACATTCATGATGGCCCGCTTCCACTCGCGCGCGTCAAGCAGCAGCAAGGTGTCGCCTGCGCGCAGATCGCGCACCAGCGCCACCCCCCGCGATTCGGCTTCCTGCTGCAACAGGTGCGCGCATTCCTCCAGCAACGCGTCGAGCTTGGCAGGCTCGGGCGACAGCTCGCGCTCTTTGGCCAGCGACATGAAGCTGGAGACGATGTCCTCGAGGCGGTCCACCTCGCTGCGGATCGTGCGCAGATGGCGCGCCGCGCTGCTTTCGGTGTCGGGCAGGGTGTCAATCGCATGGCTGGACAGCAGCTTGATCGCGTTCAGCGGATTGCGCACGTCGTGCGCGACGCCTGCCGCCAGATTGCCCAGCGCCGAAAGCCGCTGCGCCTGGCGCAGCTTGCCTTCCATTTGCTCCTTCTCGCGCAGCGCGCTCACCATGTTGTTGAAGGTTTCCTCGAGCGCGCGCACCTCCCCCGTGGCGCCCTTGGTGGATACCGCGCGAAGGTCGCCGCTTGAAATCGCGGCGCAGGATTCGGACAGCTGTGACAACGGGCGCAGGGCCCGCGAGATGAAATACAGCATCGCCGCCAGCGCAGCCAGAAACACCGCGATGATGACGCCGAGGTAGCTGTTGGTCAGCGCCCGCAGGATCTCGGTCTGCGGGGCGATGGTCACGCGGGCGGTCATCAACATGCGGC
Source organism: Candidatus Hydrogenedentota bacterium (assembly GCA_046047315.1). Lineage (GTDB taxonomy): Bacteria > Hydrogenedentota > Hydrogenedentia > Hydrogenedentales > JAEUWI01 > WGMK01. The sequence goes on from JBJOID010000107.1 coordinate 957, forward strand.
TGCCGCCCACCAGCACCGGCACCTGCGCCACGCGCACCAGCCGTCCGTCGCCGATGCGCTCCAGGCTGAAGGCCGTCTCTTCGCTGCCGTCGGCGTCCGCCTGAAGACGTATGTCCACCCCCTCGTGGATGCTCATCAGCTGCGTGGCCATGCGCTCGACATCCACTTCGGTGGCCTCGCCAAACTCAAGGTCGAGGCTTTCGACAATGGCCGCCGTCTGCGCCTGCATTTCCTGCGCCGCCTCCTGCAGGAAGTAGCGCGTGATCATCAACACGGCGGCAAACAGGCACAGCACCAGCACGCCGCAGAGCATCATCACGCGGAACAGCAGGGACTGCCGCAGGGGCACGCGCGCGGGACGTGCTTCCGCCGGGGGAGTTGCATCGGTGGCCGTGCTCAAGCAATCGATTCCTTCAGGCCCGCCAGCCCGCCGCGCATCAATCCGCCACGAGGGCCGCGCGCGCGGAGAGCGCGCGCTCAAGCGCCTGCTCCACCGTGGGGGCGAGGGCGGTGAGGTGGCCCATCTTGCGACCGGGACGGGCCGAGGCCTTGCCGTAGAGGTGAAGCTTCACACCGGGCTGCGCCAGCGCGTCCCGCCAGCGCGGCTCCCCGCCGGACCACAAGTCGCCCAGCAGGTTCACCATCACGCCGGGGCATAGCAGCGACGTGTCGCCCAGGGGCAGACCGCAGACCGCGCGCACCTGCTGCTCGAACTGGCTGGTCACCCGGTTATCGAGCGTCACATGGCCGGAATTGTGCGGGCGCGGCGCCAGTTCATTCACCAGCAGCTTGCCCTCGGGGGTGACAAACATTTCGACACACAGCACACCCACCACATCCAGCGCCTCGAGCACTCCGCGCGCCAGCGCCACCGCCTCACGCTCGATGGCGGGGTCAAGCCGGGCGGGGCTGATGGTCACGTCGAGGATGTGATGGACATGCTCGTTCTCCATCAGGCCGAAATGACGGAAGTCGCCATCGGCACCCCGCGCCGCCACCACGCTCGCCTCATGCGAGAAATTCACCCAGCCCTCCAGCACGGCCTCGCCGCCACCCAGCGCCGCCCAGGCTTCCGCCGACTGCGCGGTATCGGTAATCTTGAACTGCCCCTTGCCGTCGTATCCCCAGCCGGCCGTCTTCAACACGGCGGGCGTGCCGATTTCGCCCAGCGCGGCCTCGAGCTCTTGCAGGCTGCCCACCGCGCGGAAGGGCGGCAGGGGAATGCCTGCCTGCGCCAGGAAGGTCTTCTCCCTTAGGCGGTGCTGCGTAGTGTGCAACACATGCCCGCCCGGCCGCACCGGCGCATGGGCCGCCGCGGCTTCCGTCGTGGCGCTGGGCACGTTCTCGAATTCAAAGGTCACCACGTCGACGGCTTGCGCGAAGCGGGCCACCGCGTCGAGATCGTCATAACTGCCCACCCACTCCTGATCGGAGATGTGCCCGGTGGGTGAGTCCTCATCGGGGGAATACGTGTGCACGCGGTAGCCCATGCGACGCGCCTCGAGCGCGAACATGCGCCCAAGCTGCCCGCTGCCCAGCACCCCCAGCGTGGCGCCCGGAAGAATCGGGGCGGTTACTCGTTGCATGGCAGCACGTCTTCCAGAACCTGGCGCGTCTGGGCCTCGCGGAAGGCGCGCAAGGCCTCGCGAATCTCCGGGCGCGACACGCCCAGGATGGCCGCCGCCAGCAGCGCCGCGTTCTTCGCGCCCGCCTCGCCTATCGCCAGCGTGCCCACCGGAATGCCCCCCGGCATCTGGGCGATGGACAAGAGCGAATCCTGGCCGCTGAGCGCCTTGCTGCGCACCGGCACCCCAAGCACCGGCAGCACCGTGTGGCTGGCCACCATGCCCGGCAGGTGCGCCGCGCCACCCGCGCCCGCGATGATCACCGCGAGCCCGCGCCCCTCAGCCGACTTGGCGTAGTCCGCCATGCGGTCGGGCGTGCGGTGCGCCGACACGATGGCGCACTCGTGCGCCACCCCCAGCGCATCCAGCGTCTCGTGGGCATGGCGCATCGTTTCCCAGTCGGACTTGCTCCCCATGATTACCCCCACCAGGGGCTGGCTCGCCGTGGACATGTGCGCTTCCTTACCGTTGTAAACGGGAAACCCGAAAGTCTATCGAACTCGCATGCGCATTCCAAGCCCGGCACCCGGCACGGGAAGCTGCGCCATAACGGGCTGGACCAACCCATGGGTCTTGCCGTATGCTGTTTCGATTCCAATGCCACGCCTCTGAGCGGGGATCAATTAAGGAGAGCTATCTCATGGAAATCTCACGGCGTAAGTTCATGACGGCCACCTCGGCGGCTGTCTTGGTGGCGGGCATGAAGGCCACGGGTCGGGTGTGGGGCGCCAACGACCGCATCAATTTCTGCACCATCGGCTTCAACGGCCAGGGCCGCAGCCACATCAGCGACCTCCTCAAGGCCAAGGATGCGCTGAACGTCCAATACACCGCCCTTTGCGACGTGGACAGCCGTGTGCTGCGCGCCGGCGCAAAGATGGTGGAGAAGGCCCAGGGCGCCGCCCCGAAGACCTATGTGGACATGCGCGAGGCAATGGCCGATCCCGAGGTGGACGCCATCACCATCGCCACGCCCAACCACTGGCACACGCTCGCCGCGATTTGGGGCTGCCAGGCCGGCAAGGATGTCTACGTGGAGAAGCCCTCTTCGCACAGCGTTTGGGAAGGCAAGCAGCTGGCCGCCGCCGTGAAGCAGACCGGGCGAATTGTGCAGCACGGCACCCAGAGCCGCAGCGACTCCACCCTGTTGCGCGATATGAAGCTGCTGCACGAGGGCATCATCGGCGAGGTGGTGCATTCGCGCGGCGTGGTCTACAAGAACGGCAACCGCAACAGCATCGGCAAAGGCAAGCCCGGCGCGCCGCCCGAGGCGCTCAACTATGAACTCTGGCAGGGCCCCGCACAGGACGTGCCCTACATGGTGCGCGAAGACCGCGACACCCAGGGCCTCTGGGTGCATTACAACTGGCACTGGTTCTGGCAATGGGGCAATGGCGAGATTGGCAACCAGGGCGTGCACGAAATGGACATCGCCGCGTGGGGGCACAACCGCGGCCTGCCGGTGCGCATCATGAGCCAGGGCGGCCGCTATGGCTGGGACGACGACGGCGAAACCCCCAACACCCAGGCCACCTCGTTCACCTATGAAGATGGCTCGATGCTCACCTTTGAGGTGCGCAACCTGGGCTCATTCGAAGAGGGCGACGGCGGCGACTGCACCAACAGCTTCTTCGGCACCGAGGGCTACTACATCCGCCGCAAGGGATTCTTCGACTACAAGCACAACGCCATCCCTGTGGAGGCCGAAAAGCCCGAGGGGCTCGACAAGTGGCAGCGCTTCGTCAAGGCCGTGCGCAGCCGCGACAACGCCGACAACCCCGCCGATATGGACAAGGCCCACGTCTCCTGCGCCCTGTGCTGCCTTGGCAATGTCGCCTACCGCCTCGGCCGCTCCCTCAACTTCGACCCCGCCACCGAGACCTTCGGCGACGACGCCGAGGCCAACGCCCACCTCAAGCGCGAATACCGCCCGGGATTCGAAGTGCCGCAGCTGGCCTGAGCCGCGCATCGTTTCTGAACCAAAAAGCCCGCCGGGTGGATACCCGGCGGGCTTTCCTATTCTCACTTGGTCGCGGTCCTCGCGACACCGCACCGCCGCGTACTGCTTAGAGACCGTATCGACGAAGTAACCTACGCGTCGGCGCGCTCTCCAAGAGACGGCGCTTCGGAGCGGTAGAGGATGGCCATGAAGCCCAGGGAGAAGGCCGTGAGCACATGCCAGATGGCGTGGCCCTGGTACCACACATCGGGGTCGGTGAAGCGCTTGGCGTTGGTGAGGTTCCAGATAGCGAAGGCGAGCGCGAAGGAAAGCGCGGACAGGATGTACCAGCGGTGCTGGATGCTGCTGCGTCGCAGGGCGAAGTCGATGCCGAAACTGGTAACGACTGTGCCGATGAGTCCCGTCATGATCTGGATGTCGCTGAATCGCCCGTGGATTTCCGCGAGGCCATAGGATACGGGCAACGCGATGGCGATGAGCAGGGGCCAGACCGGCAGCCGGATCGCACCGAGGGATACGCTGGGAATCCAGCGCCCCCAGTGCAACGCGATCATCGCCACGAGGCTGCCGAACATCGCAAAGATGTCAGACCAGCCACCAATGCTGGTCAGCGAGGCGTGCATGAAGGCGCTGCCAAAGCCAAGGGCCACGCTGAAGATTCCGAAGTAGGCCATGAGTGCGGGATGACAGACGGCATAGGGGTCTCGCGGGGTGGTCGGGCGGCGGAAATCGTAGAGCGCATAGGCGAGGATGTAGACCCCCACGAGCACATAGCCCAGGTTGCTCCACGTGTTCGATGACGTGCGGAAAACGCTGTTCGGATAGATGCGCTCGGAGAAGTGGGTCTCGTTTCCGGTGGGCCATTGCCGGGCGCCATCGCTTCCCAGCCATTGCAGCCAGACGTTGTCATTGCGGTAGGCGAAATAGAAGACGATCCACGACAGGGTGATGAGCGCAAAGGCCCCCCAAGCCAGGGCATGAACCCAAAGCGGGGCATCTCGAAGACGGTTTCTCTCGATGGTAATGGCGGACATCATGATCTCTCCGGGCGAAAATTTCGCTTCAGACCGATCCATGCCGCATTCGGGTTTCAGTTCTGGCCCAGCCCTCCTTCGTTCGTAATCACGGCGCCGGGGCGTTAATCCAATCGAAAGCGCAGTGGCCGTCCTCGCCGGGGGGAAACTCGTTCGGGCAGGGGTAATAGCCGCCCGCGTTGAACATCTGGATGAGCCGGAGCAGTTCGCCGAGGCTGAGCGTCCAGTCCTGCGGGGCGAAGTCGCTGGCGTGCGGCGCACAGTTTCTGTCCATACCGGCGCCGGGTGCGAACCCGTCTTCGCTGCCGAGCTGGCAGCCGTATTCCTGAGCGTTGTAGAACTGGACCTGGCGCAGCAGTTCCGGCAGCGTCACGGCGTAGTCGAGATTCATGTCCGCGTCATAACGGGTGGCGGGATCATCCACCAGTATCCAAAGGATTCCTGGAACCGGCGACAAGGGCTGCAACTGGAAATCAGTGATGTTCGCCTGTGGATTGATGCGCGCCCCCACGAGTCCCTCTTCGAGCACGGGCCCGATGACCACCTCGTAAAATCCCGACTGCGCGAAGATCTGCACCTGCTCGGCGCCTTCCAGCACAGAGTCCACCTCGATGCTGTCGAGGTCGCCGAAGCCGCGCACCAGGCGGCTGAACTCGACCCGAATGCGAATCCTGTCTCCGGGATTGACCACTCGCTCCTCCGCCTCGAAGCGTGTCAGGAAAAGCGTCTGGCTCCCGACGGCGACCGTGCTGAACAGGGTCGACGGAGACAAGCGCACGCCGTCTAGCGTTCGGATCTGGTTGCTTGCCGCCACCCTTAGCAGCATCACACCATCGCCGCTGATTCCGCCCAGCGTGACGGCATGTTCGCGTCCCTCTCCAATGATATCAAGTGTCTCGTAAGTGGCCGTCCCCTCCGTCAGAACCTCTATATCCGGTGTCTCAAGGCTCAGGATGTCCTGGCTGAACCGCAGCTCGAAGGTGACGGGGCCGTTGGTGGTGCTCGCGCCTCCGAGACGCGTCAGGGCTTCGAGTGTCAATACCGGAAGCCCAACGCCCACGGAGATGCCCGCGCCCGAATGCTGGAAGTGCGTGCCCGCGCCGTCGCGTATGATGCTGGACACATCCAGCTTCAGTAAGACCCGTCCTTCGCCGCTCACGTTGTGGAGGGTTATGGAATGCTCCGCCCCGTTGTCAACCACGCTCTGTGAGGCACTTGCCGTGCCCTGATGCTCGACCAGGAACTTCACGCCGGTCACGGGCTCGTTGAATACGTAGGTGGCGGTGAAGTCCTCGCCGGGTCGCACCAGCACAGCCGAGCGCACGATGTCCAGCAACACGGGCGGGGTGCGGTCCAGCGCCGCGTGCAGCCGCCGGTTGCCGCCCGAAGTGGAGATGTCTCCGTCGAGGCCCGTCACGGAGTAAGCTGGGCCGGGCTTGACCGTGAGGGCGCCGACGCCGATCAGGTCTATCAGGCGAATCGTGTAGGCCTCGCCTTCTCCCGTGAATTCCACCCGTCCGTAGCTCAGTCCCTCAAGCGCAAACTCCAGGTCATCCAAGCCAAAGTCGGTGACGGGCTCAAAGAACTCTACGCCGATCACGTAATCCGGGTCGTTCTCGTCCGGCAGGTGCCTGATGCGCCAAAGCCCAGGGAGCACATTTTCGTTGATGACCAACCGCTGGCTCTGCGTGCCTGAAGGGGAAAGACCGTATTCATCCTTGATGGCGTCGCTGGAAGGAAGCCGAATCCAGACCGAGCCGCTATCGGTGAAGTCCCGGATGCGAAGCTGGTAATCCGCGCCTTCGCCGGAAAGCTCAGCCGTGCCGTCGAGGCCGCTCCATTCGAATGTGAAGGAATCCACCGACAGGCCCGTGACGGGACGCAGGAAGGAGATGTCCAGTATCGCCACTTCGTCCGTTTCCACACTTGTCTGTTGCAAGGCGTACTTCGTGATCGTAAGCGGACGGAGAACTTCGAACTCGGGCGAGGTGTAGCTTTCCAGCAGCCCTTCCCCGCTGGCCGGATTAATCAGAACCGGCGTCGGCACGACGCTGAAACTGAATTGGCCTTCGCCGGGAAGCTTATCAAACCAAACGGAGAACCGCATGTCGTCTCCAGCATTCTGAACCCAGATGAGCCTTGTGCCGGGGTAGTTGATGACGAAGGCATTCGGGTTGAAATTGGTCACGGGTTTGTTGAAAAAAACCTCGAATAGCGGCTGGCTGCCCGTGAGGAGGCGCCCATTGGTTAGCTGGTTGGGCGTAATCGTAATGTCCAGCACCTTCAGGGGCTCCCAGTTCACCTGCCACTGTGCCTGGAGGGACGAAGCAACAAGCGGGTTGCCGTCCGCGTCTGTCACGGTGTTGGCCGGGTTCATATCGAGCCGGCAGTTCACGGGCGAGAGCTCGGGGCGGTCGGGAATGATGGCCGCCCGGTAGGTGCGCACGGTTCCGCCGCCGCCGATGGGGTAAAGGCTCACCGCCGCATTGGGCGCAGTGAGGATCAGGCTGCTTGTGCTCAGGCCCACCGGCGGCGACGAGAACTCGAGCGCGACCTGCGCCTCGGCTCCCGATTCGATCACCGCCGGGGTAAGCACGGCCATGGAAAGCAGCCGCATGGGTTTGGGGTCCACTTTCCAATCCACGGCGAGTGTGCTCCCTGCGAACGCATTTCCGCGGGAATCGCGCATCTCGGCGAACTGGGAGACGCCGAGCGCGCAGGTGATGCGGGCGCTGGCGGGCTCGTTCACAATCAGTTTTGCGGTGAAGTTGCGGGTGTTGCCCTCTCCGCTCAACACGGCATCCAACACGGTGCATCCCGGGGTCAGCAACTCGAGGTCTTCGAGGGTGAATTCCAATGGCTCGTCGGAGAATTCGAAGGTGACGGAAACGCTCTTGCCGGAGTCGATGATGGCGGGGCTGTCGAGGGTTATGGATAGCAAGCGCAGGGGATCGGGCTGCACCTCCCACGAAAGCGAGGCGTTGGTTGGGGCAAGGCCATTGCCCAGCTCGTTCTCGATGGAGGCGTCCGGGGCGATGGACAGCGCCACGCTCACGTTCTGCGCCGCACCGTCGGCGAGCAGCGGGCGAAATACGCATTCCCATACCGCGCCTTCGCCCGTGACGGCGATGTCGAGCGGCGAGCCACCCGGCACATTGATGAGCAGGTCCTCCGGTCCGAAATCCAGCGGCGTGGATGAGAAAACGAAAGTGGCGCGCGCCTCCATGCCGGAGCGGAGCGTCCCGTCTCCGCTTCGCGTCAAGCTCTCCAGCACGAGGGGATCGGGGGTGACGGTCCAAGTGGCGGACAAGTGGCTCGACACGAAGGGATTACCCAACTCATCCGTGAACTCCGGCTGCGGCGAGATTTGAAGCGTTGCGGTAACGGGCCCGCTTGCGTCAGGAGACAGTATCGGGCGGAAGTACACTTGGCGGGTATCGCCACTGCCGCTGATGACCACCTCTCCCACGCGCCCGCCCGGCACTTGGATGCTCAGGTCCGCCGCGTCAAAACCGGACACCGCGCTGGAAAACACCAGTTCAGCCTCGGCGAAAGTGCCCGACGCCACGCTCGTCTCGTCCACCGCGACCAGGGAAAGCAGCTCCAAGGGATTAGGCTGTACCGTCCAGGAAAGGGTGGGTGAGCCGCCAGTGAGGGCATCGCCGGTACGGCTGGTTACAGTCGCCAAGGGCGACAGCCTTATGGTGCATGCGAGCGGCGGCCCCGACTGCACCAGGGACAATGCGCGTGATTGCAACCGAAGACGGGAAAGGGGATAGCCGGAGACGCCGACGAATTTTGGATCGACAAGGCGAACCCCCGCCTGCTCCAATTCGAAATCATGGATGTCGAGACCGGATGGAATACTGGTGAACTCGAGGTCCACCAACAGTTGCTCACCCGAGACCAACTCCGGTGGACTGGCCAGCGTCATGGACACCAGCCGAAGCGCGTTACCACTCACGCCTATTTTCTCCACCCGAGAGTCCGGCTCCCACGGCACAAGGTCAAGGCCGCGGATATCGGCGGCTGGATTGAGGGAGATCGAAACGGTGCCGCCTCCCGCCACGAGAGGCAGGCTGATGAGATATTGATCGAGGCTGCCCTCCACCACGGCTCCGCCAAGGCTGAGCGCGTCAGGCTTGCTGACGAGCAAGGCCTCCGCGTTGAAACCAGTGACCGCCGTGCTGAAGCGGACATGGACGCGCGCCGTGTCTCCGGCGGCATAGTTTCCTCGCTCGGCGCGCAACAAGGTAAGCCGTGGCGCCTCTGGCTCGTCGAGCACGGCATAGGCCACATCCATCCCCATGCTGTAAGGCGCCGCGTAGTTTTGGGTTTCGAGCCAGGCCCCCACCCAGCGCCCTGCGCCATCGGTGGCCAGCGCTGTGTTTCGGCAGACGCGATACCCCGGCATGACCGATGAGGGGTTCAACGGCTTCGCGTCATGCCATGCGATGCCGGCCTGGGGCGCACTGCTGAAATAGACCCCAAGCTGCGCAGGGTCCTGCTCGCCGGGATCCAGTGCAGAAAAGGTGAGCGCCGCGTCTTCGTTGGCGCCGATCGCGATTTTCGGATGGGTGCGGCTTCCGGTCTTCACACCCCGGGTAAGCAACTCGGCGTCGGCCCCCCAAGTCAAATCCTCGTGGTAGCGAATTATGCTGAGATCGGAAAGAGCGCTTGACTCGTAGACGAACAGGTATTCATTGGCGAAGGAAGACCAGTCATGGCTCAGGCTTCGCACGTTGCGGAGGAGCCCCTCGGCGCCGGGCGCGCTTCGCTCCCAGCCCGGGATCTCGCCGCTTGAATAGAAAGCACGAAGGGCGCCATCGCCCGAGCCCAATCCAAGGACAGCCCTCGCATCGATGCCGACGGCCAGCGAGCTGTAGCTGGGAAATGGCTCGGGATAAGCCTTCTCTTCCACGATCGATGTGGTCCAACTCTGGCCATTATTGTCCGACTGCAGCGCGTATTCGAGGTGGTTGTAGGTGTACATGGAATTCGCGAACCTTGCCGACAGGCAGGAAAGCGCGGCGATCCACGAGGCGCCGGTCGAGCGAAGCGAGATGGCGTAGGGCGTGCCATCGAGTCCGGTCAGGTTGCTGGGTGCGCCCCAACTGGACACGGGGTTCGTCGAGGTAATGGTGGCCACCGATGCGCCCCGCAGCCACATCGTCATCCACGTGCCCTGCTCATTCGAGGCCACTGCGGGGAGCCAGTCCGTGGCGCTATCATTCGCCATGCCTGAATGCAACATGCGGGGCGTGGTCCAGGTTGTTCCACCATCGTCGGAGACCCCGTAGAAGAGGTCCCAATCCGTGTCTGCGCTGGCAATGTTCTTCGCGGAAGACCACACCGCGACAAACTGTTCCTGACCATGCGCTAGCGCAGGAGTCCGGTCACCGCCGATGGTATGTACGTGGGTCCCAGAGAGATACCCGGACGCAACGACATCGAGCGCGGCGGCAGACGGGCCATTGATCAACCCAAAAAGCACGCACCCCGCAGCCAGCAAATAGCCCTGCCGCATCCCCCCTGCCCTCCGGTATTTGTATAGGTAGCGTCGAATCGTATCATAGGCAACATTTATGCACAACAACATTGTGCGTTAACGCCACCAACCTTCAGGGGAGGGAAAGACTTCGCCCTTCTCATTAACGAACAAAGTTCATGCCGGTTTCTTGGCAGTTTTTTTGCCTTGGGCTATACTCCGCGCCTGCTGGTGATTAAGGAGTTGTTAGCGCCATGGATGTGAGCCCGATTGTTTACGCCATCCCCGTGTTCTTTTTGCTCATCACCTTTGAGCTGGTGGTGAGCCTGTTGCTGAAGAAGCGTGTCTACCGGGTGAGCGACACGGTGAATGACTTGAGCATGGGCATCATCGACCAGGTAGGCGGGGCGTTTATCACGGCGATCATGTTCACGGGCTACATGATTATCTGGACCAACTTCCGCTTCTTCGAAATGTCTGTGCCTGAGGATACGCCCTACAGCTTCCTTGGGGCGCCGTGGTGGGCGTGGGTGGTGTGCTTCATCGCGAAGGATTTCGCGTATTACTGGGCGCACCGGATGAGTCACGAGATGAACGTGGGCTGGGCCTCGCACATTGCGCATCACCAGAGCGAGGAGTACAACCTTTCGGTGGCGCTGCGGCAGGGAGTTTTCCAGGGCTTCTTCTTCAACATCTTCTATTTTCCGCTGGCGCTCATGGGCTTCCCGCCGGCGGTCTATGGGTTGTGCTCGATCACCAACACGCTCTATCAATTCTGGATTCACACCCGCATCGTGCCCAAGCTTGGACCCATCGAGTGGATCATGAACACGCCCAGCCATCACCGGGTGCATCATGGCCGCGACGTGAAGTACATCGACCGCAACCACGCGGGCGTGTTCATCATTTGGGACCGGATGTTTGGCACCTTCCAGGAGGAGGAGGAGGAGCCGCACTATGGCCTGGTGTCCCCCCTGCGCAGCTGGAATCCGCTGTGGGGCCAGGTGCATTACTTTGTGCGCCTAGTGAAGACGGCCATCGCGGCGCCGCGCCCGCTGGATAAGCTGAAGGTATGGTTCATGGCGCCGTCGTGGCAGCCGGAAGGCTTGCCTTCCGGTCCTTCATCGCAGGAACTATGGGCGCGAGGCGAGCTGCAACGCTATGAAACGCGCACCCCGCTGCCGCTGAAGGTGTACGTGCTGCTGCACTTCATTCCGCTCAACATTCTGGTGACGGGGTGGCTCAAGGCGCTGGAGAATCACGCCAGTCTGAAGCAGCTCTTCACGAATCCTGCGGCCAATCTGCCGCTGTTCCAGCAATCCGCCATCACGGCGGTGTTGATCATCGGCACGTTGTTCACGATAGGGGGCACGCTGGAATGCCGCAGGTGGGTGCCATACGTCGAGACGCTGCGGGTGCTCGCCATGGGAGGGCTGCTGCACTTCATGGGGCCGGGCTATTTCGGCTGGCCGGAACTCGATGGCGCGTGGTTCACCATCGCCAATGCCGTGCTCTTCGGATTGTCACTGGCCATGCTTGCGCTGCGCCGGAGTGACTTCACGGGGCCCATCATCACCATGCCAGCCACGGAAGGTCCCATGTGGGGCAGCCCCGAGCCGCAGGTGGCGGCCGATACCGCGCGGGCTTAGCGGCACTTTAGAAGGTGATGGCGTCCGCACCGGGAATGCAGGAGTCCAGCGGCACGGTCTCAATGTAGGTGGCGCCGAGCCGGGCAAGTTCGTAGCGCACCTTGGCAATCGGCAGCTTCGGGTTGGCGGTATCCATCTGCACGCTGAACTCGTTGAAGCGTTCGCCGCGGTTCATGGTGGGCTCGTCGCCAAAAAGCTTGTTGACGCGAAGGTATTCGAGGATGGCCTCGGTGTGGCCGGTGCTGGCGTTGAAGAACAGCAGCACCTTGTTCTCGGCGAAAAGCGCGCCATAGAGATTGAGCAGCAGCATGCGCGCGAGCTCGTGCTTCTCCGGGTTGTTCTTGATGGCGGGATTCACCCACACCCCGGTTTCCGAGGTCATCACCACCTCGCCGATCTTCAGGCCGTAGTTCGCAATGGCGCTGCCCGACTGCGTGATCTCCAGGCCCAGGTCCGCCCCGCCGTTCACCACCTTGGCCTCGGTCTTGCCCCAGGACTCATAGACCACCACGCCGTGCTGTATCTGCGGAGGCGTGCGGTATTTCTGCACCGAGAATTCAGCGTGGCTTTCGCCGAAGCCCAGCGCGGCGGCCTTCTTTCGGAACCAGTCCACGGCAAGGTAGGGCATCTCGGAGACCATCGTGACCACGGGCTTGGCCTTAAGCAGGGCCGTGAGCCAGGCGTCGAAGTCGCCCTCGAAGGGATTGGCGATGACCACGATGCGCACATTGCCGCGCTTGAGGGGCAGCACCCGCTCAAGCTGGATCTCCTCGCCGTAGGCGTAGTGGTATTCCAGCACCCGCTCGCGAATCCAGTCGTCGCCGCTGATGGCCACGTCCACCTCGCCAAGCGCCAGCTGGGAGCCGAATTCCTGCGGACGCCCGTCCCATCCCATCAGCATCGTGTGCAGCGGGAAGGAGGTTGGGCCGCCATCTTCATAGCCCTTGGTTGGGAAACCGGCGGCCTTGAGCAGGTGGACCAGGTTGCCGCCGCGGGTGGCGTTCGCAAGCGATCCCGCCGGCATGCCGATGATAAGTTGTGATTCAGTGGACATGGCTATTCATCTTCCTGAGGAATCATGCGCACGGGCGTTGGGTCCGTGTGCCGCAGGCTGGTGCGCAGATAGCCGATGCAGAAGGGAAACAGACCCAGGAGAAAGAACAGCCGCGATTCCGGATAGGGCACATCGAGAAAAGCGAGCCCCAGATGCCGGGCCGCGAGCATGCTCAACAACGTGCCTCCTAGTATACCCCCCGCCACCAAAAGCTTTCCAGCCTTCGACCAGGGGCGCAGCCCCGGCCGGGGACGCCGTTCGAGGAAGAAGGCCAGCATGAGGAAGAGCAGCCCGATCGCGAAGCCTCCGAGTTCCGCCCGGTCGAACCAATAGGACCATAGATACTGCTCATACCGGTCCACACCGAAATTCGGGTCGAAGATGATCCAGCGTCCCAGCATCCCGGCGCACACAATGCCCGCGCCCTCCACCTGGAGCCGGTGGATGCGGGTGTTCGCCCGGACCAGTTTAACCAGCGCCCCCGCCAGCAGCATCAACCCGGGAACCTGAAAAATCAGAATCGTCGCATACAGCATAAAGTTCGCTTACCTCGGTTCGCTGTTCCCAATCCATGCCACCCGACTCGCGATGGTAGAGGAGCGTACCCGCGTCTCACAAGCAACGCGTCGCCCGGGAGTGACCGGTCCTGTGCAATCACCGGGCGACGGGGGTACCATGGCGGCGGACCGGGAGGACGGGCGGTATGCGCGGGTTGAAGTCGAAGGGCTGGATGCGGCAGGCGGTGGTGGTTGCGCCGTTGGTGGTGAGCGGGTTGTTCCTGGCGCTGGCGGACCTGAGCCCCGGCGAGCCGCTGGTGACGCGGACGGCGGCGGTGGCGCTGCTGATGGCGGCGTGGTGGATTACCGGGGCCATTCCGCTGGCGGCGACGGCCCTGCTGCCGGTGGCTTTGTTTCCGGCGCTGGGCATCATGGACTCGAAGGCGGCCGCCGCGAACTATGTGAACGACATCATCTTCCTGTATGTGGGCGGCTTTCTGGTGGCGCTGGCGATGCAACGGTGGAACCTGCATCGGCGCATCGCGCTGGGCATGCTGCTGCTGTTCGGGGTGCGGCCGCGCGCGCTGCTGCTGGGTTTCATGGCGCCCACCTTCCTGCTGTCGATGTTCATCAGCAATACGGCCACGACGATGATGATGGCGCCGATAGCGATTGCGGTGCTGGCGGACCTGGAGGAGCGGGGGCATCCGGGAGTGATGAAGGGCTTCGGCGCGGGGCTGCTGCTGGCGATCGCCTATTGCGCCAGCATTGGCGGAATGGCCACGCTCATTGGCACGCCGCCCAACTTGTCGTTCGCGCGCATCATGCAGATCACCTTTCCGGATGCGCCGCCGATCTCCTTCGCGCAATGGTTTCTGTTCGGCTTTCCGCTGGCGCTCGCGATGGCGGTGGCGCTTTGGGTGCAAATCGCTTGGATGCACACGCGGGGCACGGGCGTGCAGCGCTTCAACCGCGAGGTCATCGTGGCGCAATATCGCGCGCTCGGGCCGTGGAGTTTCGAGCAGCGCGCCCTGCTGGCGGCCTTCAGCCTGCTGGGCCTGCTGTGGATGACGCGCGCCGGTGCGGACCTGGGGCCGGTGAACCTGCCGGGATGGTCGTCGCTATTCGAGCATCCGGCCTACTTCGGCGATGGCACGGTGGCGATTGCGATGGCCTGCCTGCTCTTTATGATCCCCTCGACGAGCGAACCCGGACGACGGCTGCTGGACTGGGAGGTGGCGAAGGGGCTGCGCTGGGACATCGTGCTGCTGTATGGCGGCGGATTCGCGCTGGCCAGCGCCTTTGTCGCATCGGGGCTTTCCGCCTGGATGGGCGAGCGGCTGTCCGGGTTGAGCGGCCTGCCGCCGGTGGCGCTGGTCTTTGGCCTGTGCGCGGGCATGTCGCTGCTCACGGAGTTGACGTCGAACACGGCGACGACCGAAATGGCACTGCCGATCCTGGCCGCGCTTGCGGTGGGCATTGGCGTGCACCCGCTGTTGCTGATGTTGCCCGCCACCTTCGCATGCTCCTGCGCGTTCATGCTGCCGGTGGCCACGCCCCCCAACGCGATCGTGTTTGGCGCGGGCAACCTGAGCGTGGCGCAGATGGCGCGCACCGGCTTCGCGCTGAACATCGCGGCGGTGATCCTCATCACCGCCGCCACCTTCCTGCTGGGCCCGTGGATCTTCGGCATCGGCGCGGGCGAAGGGCTGCCGGACTGGGCCGTGTTGAGCACGGGCGGACACTAGCCCCCTCGGTGACACGCCTCAGAAGGTGAAGATCAGGGGCTTGAGCCAGGCGGGGTCGCGCTGGGGCTCGCGGGTGTTGCGCCAGTGGCAGAGCATGGCGCAGCGGTCGGCGTCGATGAGGTGGTCGTTGCCCTTGTCATACACGATGCGGCCGAGGCTGTTGACGCAATAGGTGTGCGACGCATACTGCGACTCGCGGTCGGGGATGCGTGGGAAACGCAGGGTGCGCTCGGCGAGGCGCCGTTGCAGCAATTCCGTCATGAATTCCTTGGCGGGACGCCGGGGCACGCTGCCGTCGGGCAGGGGGTCCACCTCGATGGATGCGCCGAACTCAATGGCCTGCACCTTCTCGCACCACTCGGGGCCGAGCTGCATCAACTGGTGCGCCACGGCGCGGCCGCTGTTGCCCGCGTCCATGCCGATGGCGCGAAAGTCGAAGGCTGCGTCGAGCGCCTGGATGGCCTGCTGCTGGCGTGCGTAGTTTACGCCGTCCAACCGAAGGCGCAGCACATTGATCAGGTAGGGCGGATCGTCGCGGTAGACGACGAACTCGGAGGGGTCGCGCGCGTAGCCAAGGTCGCAACCGAGGTAGTAGTCGCCGCGCGTCGGGGCTTCCGAGACCTCGAAGGTGTCGCCAACGCCGAGGGTCCAGTCGGCAGTGGCGAGGGCGGGGTCCACGCAGGCGAGATAGTCGTCGAGCGAGAAGACCGCGCGCATGGGCTCGCCATGCTCCCCGAGCACGCGGTGCACATAGCCGGGCGCGTCGCGGCCGCCGTAGAGCGCGGCCAGCTCCTCGTCCTTGGCGGCGTCGAAGCCGGGGTTCAACCCGCTGTGCCAGCGGTACTGCTCCATCTCCTCCAGCTGGGTCATGCGATGGAAGGTGTTGCGCAGTCCGTTGGGCACGCCGTAGACCCAGCGGCGGCCGCCTGCGTTGAGGGCCTGGTAGATCTCCCCCCAGGCCGACTCCGTCATTTCCTGCGCCTCGTCGACGATCACCCAGTCGACGTGCATGCCCTGGAAATTGACGCCGCGCGGCCCGGCGATGCGCCCCCACAGCACGAAGCCATTGGCGAAGCGCAGGTACCAGCTGGGCGTGCGCTTGAACTCGACCAGCTCGATGCTGCCACCGAGGTCCTCCAGGAAGCGCCGTGCGAGGCGGTTCATCAGCGGGAAGAGATGGTTCTCCGTCTGGGTGGCCACGAGCATCTCGCTGTTGGGAGCGGTGAGCGCGGCGTGGCAAACGGTGATTTCGATCTCGGAAGTCTTACCGACATCGCGCCCGTCGCAGTGGACCTTGCGCAGGGCGTTGGAGGCGAGCGAGAGACGCTGGTAGTCCCGCACCTTCCAGGCCGCACCGCCCGGCCCCCGAAAGAAATGCTGCGCGAATTCCGAGCGCTGCGGCACGGCAAGTTGAACCAGGTCCCCCATCCTCTTCTCCTCCTCCGTGAACGTCGTCCGCCGGACTGCCTCAGCGCGGCAACCACACCTTCACCGGCACCGAACGCTGGCGTCCCCACGCGAGTGCGTCCTTCTTGCTCTTGAAAAAAACATCCAGGCGGGCGGGCCCCTTGATGGCGCCCCCCCGGTCTTCCACCCGCCCATAGCCGTAGCCGGGCACGTGCATGATGGTGCCGAAGGGATAGTGCGCGGTGTCCGCCGCGAACGTGCCATGCTTGGCCTTGGTGCCGCTGGCGGTGATGCCCACTTTCTTCGGTTTGCCCTTGCTCGGGCCGCTGGCGATAACCGGCCGGAACAGCCAGTTGCGCTTCCAGTTCGTGCTCTTCTTGTCGTCGCTGTAGCCGGTGATTTCCATGTTCACCAGCACCGGGCGCGCGCCCCTCGGGATGTCGGCGCGTGGTCCCCGGGCGCAGGCGGAGGTCAGCGCGGCGAGCGAGAGCATTCCAACGAAACACAACAAGCGGTAGTTCATGCCCTGACTTCTACCACATACGGTGCTTTTCAGCAAGGAAATTCTGGCCGCTGCGCCCCGCTGCCGGAAATCAGTTGGCCAGCTTACAGAGACACTTCCAGCCGTTGTCCTCGAGCAGGAGGACGATCATGGCGCTGGTGTTACCCAGCTGGAAATCGCCGCCGCAGCGGATGTTGCCGGTGTTGTCCTTGATGGTGGTCTTGCGGCTGGTGCTGACGGAGCGCAGGACGAGCACATCACCGATGCGCCCGCCGTTGATGGTGTCGAGGTCGTCGGAGGCGGCGAGACCCTCGGTGTCGATGAGGTGGTGGCTTTGCGTGATGCCGATGGCGCCGCCCTGCACCTGCAGGGTGATGGGTGTGCCGAGGCCCAGCAGTCCCAAGACCTGCCCGTCTCCGGCGACGGTGAGGTCGCCGTTGGTGGCGAGATTGCCCGCGGCGTCGATGTCGAGTCCGCCGTCCGGCGCGGAGGCGTATCCCCCGCCCACGCGTAAGTTTTCAATTCGGCGCGGATGCGCCCCCACGTTTGGCATGGCCATGAGTCGGTCTCCCTGGGTTGTGGTTTGGCTCACCCCCTTGGCGCGGCGGTTGCACGATGCGGCATGCGCGGATTGTCCCGGAAGCGCTCCCCCGCTACCATGTGGGTGTCCACAGGCAGGAATCCGCATGACACCGCAAGTCCATTACGAAAGCCGCCTGGCCCACTTTGAGGATATCGTCCGGCACGAAGAGCGGCGCACCGGCCGGATTGCCGACCTTCGTTTGGGGGTTTTTGCCGTGGGGCTGGCGCTGGCCTTGGCAGCCTGGTGGGGCCATGCCGCGTGGGGCTGGCTGCTTGTCCCCTTGGCCGCTTTTTTGGCGCTGGTGGCCTTGCACGAAGCCGCGCACCGACGGCGCGCACTGGCGCTGTTGGGGGTGGCGCACTATCAGGCCGGGCTGCGCCGGATGGCGGGCGAGCCGGACGCCTGTGCGTTGGAGGCGTCGCTGCGCCCGGTGGATTCGCTCTACGCGAAGGACCTGGATCTATTTGGCCGGGGCGGGTTGTTCGAGCGGCTTTGCACCGCGCGGACGAGCGCGGGCGCGCAGACACTGGCGGACTGGCTGCTGAACGGCGCGTGCGTGGACACGATTGCGGCGCGGCAGGAAGCGGCGCGAGACGTTGCGGCGCGCCCTGCGTTTCGCGAGACGCTCGCGCTGAACGGCGGTGCGGTGGCGGCGATGCTCTCTGCCGATGACCTGCGTCGATGGTCGGACGAACCGCGACGGCTGGGGGCGGGTTGGCGCCTGCCGGTGGCGTTGGGGCTGGGTGGCGTCGCGCTGGCGGCGATCCCCGTCGCGGCCCTGGGTTTTCCGCCGGCCTTGTTGCTGGCCTTGGCGGCGAACATTGTCTTCGTGGCGGCGAACAAGCGGGGCCTGGCTGCGTTGGACCGGAGCCTCGAGCCCATCGGCCGGGAACTGCGGGCGCTCTCCGTGGTGCTGGACATCCTTGAGCGGGAGGACTTCTCGGCCCCGCTCCTGCGGGAGCAACAGGCCGCATTGCGCGACGGCGAGGGCCAGTCGGCGGCGGCCGCCATTCGCCAGCTCGACCGCATGACCGCGGCTTACGAGTCCTATCAGAACCAGTTGTTCATCGTGATTGCGCTTTACACGCTGTGGCCCTACTGGTGGGGGCTGGCCATCGAGCGGTGGCGGGCGCGCCATCGCGACGCCCTGCAAGGCCGCTGGATGGAGGCCTTGGGCGCACTGGAGGCGCTGGCCTCGCTCGGCACCCACGCCTTTGAGCATCCCGCCCATGCTTGGCCGGAAGTGACGCCGGGCACCGCGCGCTTCGAGGCCGATGCACTGGGACATCCCCTGCTGCCGCCCTCACAGCGGGTGTGCAACGACGTGGCCTTGAACGGGGGGCTGCGCCTCCTGATGGTGAGCGGCAGCAACATGTCGGGCAAGAGCACCCTGTTGCGCTCCGTGGGACTGAATGCGGTGCTGGCCCTGGCGGGGGCGCCGGTCTGCGCGACCCGGCTTGCCATAAGCCCGCTACGGATTGGGGCGGTGATTCGCGTGGAGGACTCCATCCAGCGGGGAGCCTCGCGCTTCTACGCGGAGATCGAGCGCTTCAAGGCGCTGCTGGACGCGATGGCCGAACCACCGGCGCTGCTCTTTCTCGCCGATGAGATCCTGCATGGCACCAACACGCGGGACCGCGTGGCGGGGGCGCAGGCCTTGATAGCGGGATTGCTGGAGCGCGGTGCGCTCGGGCTGGTGACCACGCACGACCTTGCCCTGACGGAGTTTGTGTCGCTGCTTGAATGCGCGAGGAACGTGCATTTTCAGGACGACTGGAAAGACGGCAAGCTGGCTTTCGATTACCGTCTGCGCGAGGGCGTGGTGACGAAGAGCAACGCGCTTGACTTGATGCGGGCGATTGGCCTGCCGGTGCCAGACGACGCTAACGCGCCGGAAGCAACTTCACGGGGATAAATACCATCGCCCCCGCCGGGGGAGGGGGGAGCCGCCGGGGGCGTGGTGTTAACCTTAAAGTGGAGCCGTGACGGGGGAAGGGGAGGGGGAGGAAGTGGGGAAACCTGCCACGGCTCCACAGTTAAGCGCGTTCAAATGTCTCTGGGGTTCCCCTGCCTATGCATACTATTGGGAAGCCCTTTCGTTACAACTTCTACTGAGATAGACAACCGGCTGCGTTGTTTTATTCACGCCAGCCTGTTTTCCGTTTCAACTTTCTTCCGCTTGATGCCGTTTCCGGTGCGGAAGTTCCAGCTGCCTCACTAACGTCGCATCTTAGACTACCGTTGACACGGTTTGGTTTACTTCATCGCGGCGCGCGATTTGTTCGTTTTTCTCACGAATCATGTCGAGCAGGATGTCGGTGTCCTTGGGGTTTTCACCGCGGAACACCACGCCGGCCAGGTAATCGCCCACCACGCGCGTGCGCAGCACGGTGCCTTTTTGCTCTTCCTTGCGAATGAGCTTGGCGCCGCCGCTGCTGGCGCGGGCCAGCACCAGCTTGGCTGGCGTGCCATCGAAATCGAAAAGCACCTCGACGATTTCACCCTTGGGACAATTGCCCATGCAGGAACCGAGCAATCGCACGCGATGCTGCTGTGCGGCGGGAGAATCACATTTTTCTGACACGGCGAGCTGGATGTTGTGCTCTTCGAGGAAACGCTCGATGGCCTTGGGGGAACAGGGCGTCTTGGCGCGCAGGGCAAAGTCGCTGACGGTTTCTTCCGAGATGGCAAGCCGCGCCATGGCCATTTCCGGCATGGCGACGTCCACCGTGCCTGGCGCTTCGGGCGCACCGTAGACATAGGAAAACCCGGCGCCGACGGTCATGAGAATGGCGGCAGCGGCAGCGAGGGCCGCGGCGCGGCGGAACGGCACAACCTTGCGCGGAGCGGGCTGCTGCAACTGCGCCAGCGTGTTGCGCCAGAGGTCGGCCGGGCAGGCCTCTCCCGCGCAGAGCTTGTCGGCCAGCGCGGCCTCAAGCTGCAGCTCGCCTTCGATGCGCGCGCGGCCCGCGTCGTCGAGAGAGTCATCGAAGGATGCCGCTTCGCCCGCGGACAACTGTCCGTCGAGGTAGGCCATCCAGCTCTTTTCGTATTCGCCTTGGCTCATCCCAAGCCGCCTCCGTGCACTCGTCGTCTGTCGTCCAAGCGGGTGATGTTGTCACCCTTCATTCGCGCCGGCAGGTGACCCCGCTCGCGGGCGTAGTCCATCAACTCCGCCCTCAGTTTCGCGCGCCCGCGCGAGAGGTGGGTCATCACCGTGCCCAACGGTATATTCAGAATGTCGGCGATCTCATTGTAGGAAAACTTTTCGGCGCTTCGAAGCAGCAGGCAGGCGCGCTGCGGCACGCTCAACTTGCCGAAGGCCACGTACACCTCATCGCCGCACTGCTCGAGAAACTTTGCGGGATCGGCCAGCACGTCGTTGTAGCCGGGGTCTTCATCCATCATCGCGAACTCCGTCTCGCGGATGTCGTCGATGGGCGAAGGCGTACGGCTGCTCACCCGGTTCGCCACGTAGCACTTGTTCGTGATGATGCGGTACATCCACGCGCGGAAATTGGTGCCGGGCGTGAACTTGTCCCGGTTTTCCCACGCGGCCAATACCGACGACGAAAAGATGTCGTCGGCCACGTTCACGTCCCACGCGGTGCGCCGGATGTAACGGTAGAATTCGTCTTTATGGCGTTCTATCTGTTCGACAAAATCGTCCATGGTTCCTCACCCTGCATCTTCTTGGAGGTAAATTCCCTCCGCTTCCATTATAATGTCACGCTTTCGGGAACGTCCGCCGCAGCCTTTGGGTTACGCGACGGCCCGAATGCGCAAACCAAAATTCGCTTAATGCGAATTGGCAGACCCTTCCGGGAGAGCTTCGATGTCGAAACAATGGGGCGGCCGTTTTGAGTCCGGGGTGGACGCGCTGGTGGAACGGCTGGGCGAGTCGGTCTCTTTCGATGCGCGGCTGGCGCCGTGGGATATCCGGGGCAGCCTGGCCCATGCGCAAATGCTCGGGGAGTGCGGCATCATTCCACGCAAGGACGCGCAGGCGATCCAGAAGGGGCTGAAGAAGATTCTCGCCGACATCGAGGCCGGGCGCATGGCCTGGGACGTGGCGCTGGAAGACGTGCACACGAACATCGAGGTGGCGCTGGTGAAGGCGGTGGGCGACGCGGGCAAGAAGCTGCACACCGGGCGCAGCCGCAATGACCAGATCGCCACCGACGTGCGGCTGTGGATGCGGGATCAGATTGCCGCGATCCTCTCGCAACTGAGCGATCTGCGGCGCGCGCTGCTGGACATGGCGGAAGCGCATCTCGATGTGCTGCTTCCCGGCTTCACGCACTTGCAGCACGCGCAGCCGGTGCTGCTGGCGCACCATCTGCACGCCTACGCGCAGATGTTTACCCGCGACACCGAGCGCTTTGCGCAGTTGCTGCCGCGCGTGAACGTGCTGCCGCTGGGCTCGGCGGCGATGGCGGGCACCCCCTATCCCATCAACCGGGAGCGGGTGGCGGAACTGCTGGGCTTTGCCAGCGTGTCGGCCAACAGCATGGACGCGGTCTCCGACCGCGACCACCTGGTGGAATTCTGCGCGAACGCCTCGCTGGCCATGGTGCACCTGAGCCGGCTTTGCGAAGAGCTTATCCTTTGGGCCAGCCCCTGCTACGGCTTCATCGAGATCGGCGAGGCCTTTACCACCGGCTCGAGCATCATGCCGCAGAAGCGCAATCCCGACGTGGCGGAACTGGTGCGCGGCAAGACGGGGCGGGTCTTCGGCAGCCTGACCGCCCTGCTCACGGTGCTGAAGGGTCTGCCGATGACCTACAACCGGGACTTGCAGGAAGACAAGGAGCCGGTCTTCGACGCGTCGGACACGCTGCAACTTTCCTTGCAAGTCTTTGCGAAGATGATGCCGACCATACGCGTGAACCGGGAGCGCATGGCGGATGCGCTGAAGCTGGGCTACCTTGAGGCCACCGACATGGCGGACTACCTTACGGCGAAGGGCGTGCCATTCCGCGAGGCGCATGGCATCATCGGCAGGCTCGTGCTGCAATGCAGTCAGGCGGGCAGGCGGCTGCCCGAGCTTAGCCTTGAAGAGCTTAAGGCGGCCTGCCCGAAATTCGAGGCGGACGTGTACCGGGTGATTACACCGGAAGCCATGGTGCGGCGGCGCGACAACCCGGGAGGCACCGCCCCGGCACGGGTGAAAGCCGCCCTGCGAAAGTCGCGCAAAAGTCTGGATATCCGGGCATAGATTCCCGCATAATCGCGGTCTCCGAAAGCTGTGGTATTATTCACAGGTGAGGTAGCGGGGTTAGATACGGGGGCTGGTTGCCAGAAAATCGTGGGCGGGGCAAGACTGCTGCATGGTCGTAAAAGACAGCATACTCGTCGTTGACGATGAAGCCGTCATCCGGGAACTGATGACGGACATTCTGGCCGACGAAGGCTACACTGTCCATTCCGCCCCGAACGGCCGCGAAGCCCTGAAGCTGCTCGAATCCGACCTGAGCATCGCCGTGCTTTTCACCGACATCATGATGCCCGAGATGGACGGCATTGAGTTGATCCGCCGGGCGCGGCAGGTGGCCCCCGAGATCGTGCCCATCGTGATGACGGGCTACGCCACGCTGGAGTCCGCCCGGGCCGCCGTGAAGGAAGGGGTCTACGACTATGTCGTGAAACCCTTCAACCTGAGCGAGATCAAACTGGCGGTATCGAACGCGCTCGAGCGCTCGCGCCTGACCAGTGAAAACGCGCGCCTGCGCGAAATCAACGAGCTGTTCAACCTCAGCGAAAAGATTGCCTCGATTCGCGACGAGGATGCCCTGCTTGAGTACATCCTTGACGCGGCCCTTGAGCGGGTGGACGCCGAGAGCGGCTCGGTGATGCTCGTGTCGGAGGACGGCCATTCGCTCGAGATTGTTAAGAGCCGCGGCATGAAGTCCGACCTGGCCAGCAGGGTCATCGCGAGCGAAGGCTCGATCTCCGGCTGGGTGGCGGCGAACGTGCGCCCCCTTATGGCGGGCGGCCCCGGGCAGGTGATGAACCTGGAGAACCTTGCGCGCAAGTTCCAGGGGGGCACGTTCATGTCCGTGCCGCTGGAACGCAAGTCTTCCGCGATGGACCCGCGCATGTTCGAGAACGCCGGCCTGCCGCGCGTGATGGCGGTGCTGAACGCCACGGGCAAGCGCGCGGGCGATTCCTTTTCCGACACCGACCTGAAGGCGCTGAGCATCGTGGCGAATCACGCGGCGGCGGCGCTGGAAAACGTGCGCCTGATTCACGACATCGAGGAAAACCAGCGCGAGGTGGTGTATACGCTCGGTGAAATCGTGGAAACGCGCTCGAAGGAAACCGGTCAGCACGTGAAGCGCGTGGCGGAATATTCGCGGCTGCTGGCGCTGAAGCGCGGCTTGCTGCCCGCCGAGGCCGAGGTGCTGCGCATGGCCAGCCCGCTGCACGACGTGGGCAAGGTGGGCATTCCCGACGCCATCTTGAACAAACCCGGCAAGTTGACGGCCGAGGAATTCGAGGTGATGAAGTCGCACGCGCAGCTGGGCTTCGACATGCTGAAGAACTCGACCGGCGTGGTGCTGCGCACGGCGGCCATCGTGGCGCACGAGCATCAGGAAAAGTACGACGGCTCCGGTTATCCTCAGGGCCTGAAAGGCGACCGCATCCACATCTATGGCCGCATCACCGGGGTGGCGGATGTCTTCGACGCGCTGGGAACCGAGCGGGTCTACAAGCACGCATGGCCGCTCGAACAGATCCTGGAGTATTTCCGCGAGCAGCGCGGCAAACACTTCGATCCCGAATTGGTTGATTTGTTCTTCGCGAACCTCAACGAGTTTCTTGAGATACGGGATCAGTATCCCGAGCAGGGTGCGGAGACGCTTCCCGAGCAAGCGGCCGCCGCAAGCTGAATCCCGCCGGGGAACACCGGCGCCAAGGAGTACCCCGCATGTTGTATCGCCTGGCTTTCCTTGTTTGTCTCCTCCTCTCCCCCATCCTGAGCGCCGAGGAGTTCGTGCCCGGCGCTTACGACCCCGCGAAGATCACCGCCGAGATGAAGACGCAAACCGATGTGATTGCGGCGGCGCTGGAGGAACTTGGCCAGGATGGCTGGAAGCGCGCGGGTGTTGTGGAGCGCTACACCCCGGTGAACATGTACGACAAGATCAACGGGCGCAGCGAGCTCTTCATGTCGTATGGCGTGATCGGCATGACCTGGGTCAACTTCCGCAGCGAGGCTAACGAGGACCTCAGCATCGAGATTTACCTTTACGACCAGGCGGACACGCTGAATGCCTTCGGCGTTTACAGCGTGGAACGTTGGGAAGACTCCCCCACCGTGGCCGTGGGCGAGGAAGGATATCGTACCGACACCGATCTGTTTTTCCGCAAGGGGCAGTACTACGTTTCGATACTGGGCAGCGACGAGGACGCTGGGCTGCATGCCGCCCAGGTGGCGCTGGCGAAGCGGCTGGCCGATTTGCTGAAGTCGGATGGCGCGCCGTTATGGGGCGACGAGGCGCTTCCCCGCGAAGGACGCATGCCGAACTCGCTCAAGTATTTCCGCGTGGACGCGATGAGCCTCGACTTCATGGGCAACACCTTCGTGTGCGACGTGACGCGCGCAGGGATGGACATCACCCACTTCGTATCGCGCCAGCCGGATGAGGACAAGGCGGCGGCCGCCTTGACGGCCTTTGAGAAATACCTCAACGACTATGGCGACCAAGCCGGACGCGAGACGCACGAGGATGCTGAGTTCATCATCGGCGACGCCGGCGGCGGCTACTACGACGCCGTGTTTCGCAGCGGGACGTACGTGGCGGGCGTGAGCGCGGTGAAGGATCGCCAGGCCGCACTGGCCGCGGCGGCCGCGCTGCGCCAGCACCTTGCGGGTTTGAGCCGATAGACCTCCGCCATGCCACTGGAACTGGGACACCGCACATCCACCGTGTCGAGTTGGCGGACGGATAAAGGCTCTGCGATACTGAACCCATGAGCGTATCTCCCCATCCCAAGGTGCTCGCCGTTATTCCGGCGCGCTATGACTCGGTGCGGTTCCCCGGCAAGATGGTGGCCGACCTGGCCGGAAGGCCGCTTGTCCACCACGCCTACGCGCGGGCCTGCGAAGCCTCGCTGGTGGACGAGGTGGTGATTGCCGCCGATGACGACCGGATCGCGCAGGCGCTGGCCCCCTTTGACGCGCGGGTGGTGATGACCAGCCGCGACCATGCCACCGGCACGGACCGGGTGGCGGAGGCGGCCGCCCGCAGCGATGCGTCGATCGTGGTGAACGTGCAGGGCGACGAGGCGCTTATCGACCCGAAGGTGATTGACGACACCATCCGTCCGCTGCTGCGCGAACCCGAGGTAGCGATGTCGACGGCCTGCATTGCGATTGACGACCCCGCGCGTGCGCTGGACCCGAACGTGGTGAAGGTGGTAATGAACACGCGCGGGCACGCCCTGTACTTTTCACGCGCGCCGATACCCCATGTGCGTGATGCCGCCGACCGTACCGCGAGCGGCACCCCCTGCTTTCAGCATATCGGGTTGTATGTGTTCCGGCGGGACTTCCTGATCGCCTTCGCCAACCTGCCGCAGACGCCGCTGGAAAAGCTGGAACGCCTGGAACAGCTCCGCGCGCTGGAACACGGCTACCGCATTGCCGTGGTGGAGACCAACTACTCCTGCATTGGCGTGGACACGCCCGAAGACCTCGAAGCCGTGCGGCGGATTATCGAGGCACAGGGAGCCTAGCCGGACGCCCTCAGGCGTCCAGCTTCATCAGTTGGTCGGCAAGAGCGATTGTCGCGGGGTCATTGTTGTCGGTGATCAGCGCGGACAGGTTCTCGTCGATGGTGTCCTTGGCCAGGGTCAGGTAGTACAGGCCGGTGGCCAGCTCGTCCCGGGTGCAGGCGCCGCGCCCAAGGCGGGTGTCGAGCTTGCTCATCACGGCGGTGGCGCCGTAGATGTTCATGGCGGCGTTGGCCACGCGGTCGAGTTCGAGCTGCGCGTCGAGCACGTTTTCCTTGTAGTGCACGATGAGCTTCTGGATGGCAAGGCCAAATAGGCGCACGCGCTCACCCAGGTCGCGGGCGTGCTCCTTGAGCTCGGGCGCGGACACGGGCACCTCGGGCGTGACGAAGAACTTGCGGAGCGCGTCCTTGCCGAGACCAAGGATGCTGCCGATGCCCAGGGTGGGCGACTTGATGTTGTCGGCCACGGCCTTGAACTTCATGCCCACGTCGCGCATGCCGACGAGGCCGATGAAGGAGCGGAGCACGTCGTTCGATCCCTCGCCAATCGTGTTGAGACGGGCGTCGCGCATCATGCGCTCGAAGGGCTCGTCGGTGAAGAAGGAGCGGCCGCCGAAGAGCTGCATGGTGTCGAAGAGAATCTGCCACTGATGGTCGCTGGCGAAGACCTTGAGCATCGCCGTCTCGAGCATGTAGTCCTCTTCGCCGCGATCCACAAGGCCCGCCGTCAGCTCGGTCATCGCTTCCATGGCGTAGGTGTAGGCCGCCATGCGGGCGATCTTTTCCTTCACGCTCTGGAAGTTGCCGATGGGCTGCTTGAACTGGCGGCGGTCCTTCACGTGCTTGAGCGCGCGCTCGAGGCAATACTTCGCGGAGCCGGTGCAGGTGGCGCCGAAGGTAGTGCGGCCGAAGTCGAGCACGTGCAGCGCCATGTGGAGGCCGCGGCCCGGCTGGCCCAGCACGTTGGACGCGGGCACTTCGAGGTTGGTGAACTTGAGCTTGGCGGTCTTGGTGCCGCGCATGCCGCACTTCTCGAGGGCGACGTCGGTCACCTCAAAGCCGGGCATGTCGGGCGTAACGATGAAGGCGGTGATCTTGTCCTGGCCGTCCACCATGGTGCGGGCCATTAGCGTGAGCATGCCTGCCACGCCGCCGTTGGTGATCCACTGCTTGGTGCCGTTGATGACGTAGACGTCGCGCGCGGCGTCATACTCCGCGCGCGTCTCAACACCGGCGGCATCCGACCCGGCGTTCTTCTCGGTGAGCGCGAAGGCGGCCAGCATCTCGCCCTTGGCCAGCGGAACGAGGAAGCGCTCCTTCTGCTCGGGCGTGCCGTAGAGCAGCAGCGCCTTGAGGCCGATGCTCTGGTGCGCATTGATGAACAGGCCGGTGGAGGCGCAGCGCTTGGCCGCTTCTTCCACCACTTTGCCGTACATGTACTGCGTGAACTCGAGGCCGCCGTGTTCCTTCTCGATGGTGCAGCTTAAGACCTTGAGCTCGCCCAGGCCACGGATCACATCGTCGCCCA
>JBJOID010000108.1:0-2705 GCA_046047315.1 Candidatus Hydrogenedentota bacterium
CGGCCAATGCCTCCGTGTTCCCGGCCCGCAAGGGCGATAAGACCGCCGGAGTGACGGCGCAGATCAGATTCATCCACGCGCGGCTTGCCGTAGTAGCCTTCAATATAACCAATCGTGCTGAGCTTGCAGAGGTTGTGGTATCCCTCCACGCTCTCGCAGAGCAGGGTGAAGGAGTCATACAGATCGCGGGGTTCACGGCTGTTCCTGGAGGTCTTGCTCTCGCGGGCGAGGTACACCTCCATGCCGATGATGGGCTTGATGCCCGCTTCCTTAGCCGCCTGATAAAACTCGACCGCCCCGAAGAGGTTGCCCTGGTCGGTCAGGGCCACGGCGGACATTTCCAGCGCCTTGCACTTGGAAACCAATTTCTTGGTCTTGCACAGTCCGCTCAGCACCGAGTAGTCGGAAAAGACGGTGAGGTGAACAAAATCGGCCATCAGGACAGCTGCTCCATCAAGAGTTCGAGGCTGCGCGAAACGGACTGCCGCCGAACGGAATCCCGGTCTCCCTCAAATACATTCCTTGTCACGAACGTGCTTTCCGGCCCGGCAACCGCAATGTACACCAGTCCGACCGGCTTTTCCGGGCTGCCTCCGCCGGGTCCCGCAACCCCCGTAATCGCAACGGCGACGTCCACTTCGAGCACCTTCAAGGCGCACGAAGCCATGGCCTCGGCGGTCTCGCGGCTGACCGCGCCGTGCGTTGCCAGTATCTCCGGGTCCACGCGAAGTAAGGCCTGTTTTACATCATTATGGTAGGCCACGATCCCGCCGCGAAAGACTTCGGAAGCGCCTGGCACATCGGTCAAGGCCGCAGCAAGCAGGCCTCCGGTGCAGGATTCCGCCGTGCCGAGGCTAAGGCCGCGCGCTCGAAAGCGTTCAATGATTGGGGCGCTCGATGTCAAGAATGTTTTCCTTTGTTGCAACGAAGAGCGGGCACGCTACCACCTCGGGTCGGCAGGGCGCAATACGAAGTCTTGGCCGCCCCTTGTCTGGCGGCAGGCGCATCCGTACTATTCCCGCCATGGCTTTGTTTCAAGAAGTGCAAATCATTGGCTGCGGCCTGCTCGGCGCCTCGCTGGGCTTGGCCCTCAAATCACGCGGACTCGCACAGCAGGTTGTCGGCGTAGGGCGAAATCAGTCCACGCTGGAAAAAGCCCTCGCAGCAGGTGCAATTGACGAGGGCAGCACCGACCTATCCCCTTCCGCCCAACGGGCGGACCTGATAGTATTGGCCACGCCAGTCGGAAAGTGCCTGGAACTCTTGGGGGCTTTGCCGGGAATCGCCAAGGCCAGCGCGGTAATGACCGACGTGGGCAGCACCAAGGCCGAAATATGCGCCCGGGCGGAGACGCTCTGGCCGAGGCAGCGCCGCTTTATCGGCTCGCATCCCATGGCCGGCTCCGAGAAATCCGGACCTGAACACGCCAGTGCGACACTGTTCGACGGCGCCATTTGCCTTGTCGAAGAGCACCCCGCGCTTGATCCGGAGGCTCTCTCACACGTCATAACCCTATGGGAATCCGTTGGTTCCAGAGTAGTTCGCGTCGAGCCGCGACGGCATGACGCCATCCTTGCGCGGACCAGTCACCTTCCCCATGTAATCGCTAGTGCCCTTGCAAGCTTAACCGGGCGCGAAGGCGATGTGAGCAGTTTCGTGGGCAACGGTTTTCGCGACACGACCCGAATTGCCGCATCGCGTCCGGAAGTGTGGACGGAGATTTGCCTGACCAATCAGAGCGCCTTACTGGATGCTCTGCGTGGCTATGAGCTTGAACTTGCCGAGTTCCGACACGCCTTGGAGCAGCGGAACGAGGCCGCAATCGAACGATATTTCGCGGCGGGGCGTGACGCACGCGGCCGGATTTTTCCCGCATGACGCCGCCCTTCATTACCTTTGAGGGGGTTGAAGGCTGCGGCAAGTCCACCCAATTGAGCCTGCTTGCCGAGCATTTGAAGACGCGGGGTTGGAACGTTGAGGTGTTGCGAGAACCCGGCGGGGTTCCGATAGCCGAGGCCATTCGGGAGATACTGCTCGATCCGGCGAACAAGGCCATGTGCACCACAAGCGAACTGCTGCTCTATGCGGCGGCGCGCGCCCAGTTGGTGCATGAACGAGTACTCCCCGCTATAGCGAACGGAAAGGCCGTGCTGTGCGATCGCTTTGCCGATTCCACCACGGCTTACCAAGGAGCGGGCCGGGGTATCGATGCCTCGCAAATCGAGCAGATTCATGAACTTGCGAATGGTGGCCTCTGGCCACATAAGACTTTTCTTCTGGACTTGCCGGTCGAGGCGGGTCTGGAACGAGCGCGCCACCGGGGACGCGCAGACCGGATCGAACAGGAGTCCCTCCATTTTCACCAGCGGGTGCGGGAAGCCTACCTGGATCTGGCCAAACGTCACCCCGAGCGAATCATCGTGCTGGATGCCTCGCAAAGCGTGGAAGCGCTTGCCGGGGAAATCCGTCTCATCGCGGATGAAGTGTTCCCCCCGCAATCCCTATAATGCGGGGCTGTGATCAACACGCCCGTTCCGGGGTAGCAACGCTTGAGCCTGTCATCCGTTAAAGATCAATCGATACCCATTCGCCTGCTGCGCAATACCATGCGCCTCGGGAGGGTGCCCCATGCCCTGCTGTTCTGGGGACCGGACGGAGTGGGAAAGCGCTTCACCGCTTTCGAGTTGGCCAAGGCCCTGAACTGC
>JBJOID010000109.1:0-6336 GCA_046047315.1 Candidatus Hydrogenedentota bacterium
CGGTCACGCCGGGGGTGTCGTCGATATAGATGGGCGCGCGGGTGAGGGTCTCGGCGGCACGTTGGAGCTTGGGGAATTCCGTGCGCGCGAGGAAACCGGTGCGCAGTCGCGAACCATCCACCTGCCCTTCCATGCAAAGCAGGCGCTGCACCAGCGACTCCTTCGACATTTCGAGGCTGAAGATAAGCGTCTTCTTGTTGTGGTGGATGGCGGCATAGGCCGCCATGTTGAGGCTGAAGGCTGTCTTGCCGACTGAAGGCCGGGCCGCCAGCACCACCATGTCCGAGGGCTGGAAACCGGACAGCATCTCATCGAGCTTGGTGTAGCCGCTGGGCACGCCGGTGATACCACCGCCGGTCTTCATCTGGTTCTCGATGCGCAGCAGCCCCGTGCCGACCAGGTTGCCCACGGGATGCACGGGCGAGTGCTGCTTGCGCTCGGCCATGCGGAAGATTTCCGCCTCGGCGCGGTCCAGCATGTCCTCGGCGGGGGAGTCTTGCGCGTAGGCTTCGCTTACCAGGCGCGTGCCCGTGGTGATGATGCTGCGCAACACGGCGCAATCCACCACGATGCGCGCGTAAACCTCGATGTTGGCGGAGGTGGGCACCGCCCGCGTCAACTCGGCGATGTAAGCCGCGCCGCCGGCTGCCTCCAGCTTGCCCGATTGGGTTAGCTGATGCAGCAGGGTGACCGCGTCCACCGGCTGGTTTTGCGCGAAGAGCTGCACGATGGCGTCATAAAGATGCTGGTGAGGCTCGTGATAGAAGACGTCCTCGGCACGCTCGCGCAAAATTTCAACCCCGGCGCCAACGGCGTCGGGGTTGAGCAGCATGGCCCCCAAAACCGAACGCTCGGCTTCAAGGTTCTGCGGGGGTGTCCGGTCGAACACCCCCCGTTCGGTTTTCGACCGGGGGGCGACGGCCATCGGTTATTCCTCGTCCGGGTCGGCGTAGCCGCCCATCGATTCTTCCTCGACGGGGGTTTCGTCCTTGGGCTCCTCGATGGGGCTGACCCAGACCTTGATCTCCGGCTCGATGCCGGTGGCCAGACGGATGGCCACGCTGTAGATGCCCAGCGCCTTGATCGGCTCGGAGAGCTTGATCTGGCGCTTCTCCACCACGTGCCCCATCTCGGCCAGATGCTCGGCAATGTGGGCCGAGGTCACCGAGCCGAAGAGCTTCTCGTTCTCGCCGGCGCGCATCTTGATGGCCACGGTCACCTTGCCAAGATCATTCGCCACGACGGACAGGGCGGCGCGCCGCTTCTCGTCCTTGCGCTTGATGATGCGCAACTCGTGCTCGATCTGCTTGGCGCTGGCGGAATCCGCCGCCACGGCCAGACGCCGCGGGAACAGGAAATTGCGGGCGTACCCGGGGGCAACCTTGACGGTCTCGCCCATGTCGCCCAGGTTGTCCACGTCTTCACAAAGAATTACGTTCATCGTTCTCGCTCCTCGAGAGCCGCCCAGTGCGCGCTCCCGCGGTTGTTAACCGGTTTACTCCGACTCGCGCTCGCGCGCGTTTCTCGCCGCCACGAGCCGGTCGATACGCTCGCGGAAACCGTACCAAGTGTCAAACAAACCCACGCCGCTGAGCATGGTGCCCAGCTGCGCCGCCATCAGCATGCCCATGCAGGCGGCCACCAGCACCGGGTGCCAGTGCAACGCCAGCAGCACATACGCCACAATCGACAGGCCGTTGAGCCAGTAGACGAAACTCAGCCCGAGGGCCGCGTTCCACGTGACGCTGCGCAGCAGTTCATTCGGCCAGCGGTAGTCGATCAGCCACAGTCCCGCGAGGGCTATGGCCAGCCAGACAAGCCACTCGGGCGGACGCATCCGCACGAAGGCCCCGCCGATGCGGGCGCCGCCCGGCTGCCGCAGCATCTGCTGGTAGACCCAGGTGAGCCCGGTGGCGAAGAGCAGCGCGCCTCCGAAAAAGGTGCCCAGAACCAGCGCATGCACATGGTCCTTCACCCACATCACCACCTCAATCATCTGGGCATTGCCCTCGCTGACCTCACGGCCCGCCTCAGCCTGCTGCCGCGCCAGCTCCTCGAACTCGTTGATCCGCGCCGTGAGAAAGATTTGACTCATCTCGATGGCGTTCGACCAGTTGAGCAGCATGTTGCCCGCGCCCAGTCCGAAGAGCACCGCAGTCACCACGGCCACACAGGAGCCGAAGCTCCAGTGCCGCAGCGCCGCAGCGCCCAGGAAGAGGCCCAGGTCCGCGACGAGCACATAGGCCGCGGCGACCGCCGCCGACCCGGTGGCCGCATAGGCCGCGATGGCCGCCACCGCCACCAGCGCCAGGCTGCGCGGATACTGTCCCGCCGCCCAATACCGCCCCACCGGCAGGGGGAACAGCAGCGCCGCCGGGACAAACAGCCCCGCGGAACTCAGCCCCGCCGCCAGAAAGAGCAGCACGGTGGAAAGGAACAGGAAAAGCAGCATGGCAGCGCATGGCCCGTGGGTTTATCAATCCGCGGAATACGGCAACAGGGCGATCTGGCGGGCAAGCTTAATCGCGCGCGTGAGCATGCGCTGGTGCTTGGCCGACGCGCCCGTAATGCGCCGCGGAATGATCTTGCCCCGTTCGGTGATGTAGTGCTTCAGCATCGCGACGTCCTTGTAGTCAATGAAAACTACCCGATCGACGGTCAGCCGGCATACCTTCTTGCGCAGTTTCTTGCGCTTCTTGCGCGCCTTCTTGGCGCGTATCTTTGATTTCGCCTTGGCGGAAACCCTTGCCATTGCATCTTCCTCTTGTTGGATTTCTAGAAGGGGATATCGTCCTCGGGAATGGGCTCGTCATCGTAGTCGCGGCTGGCCGCCGGAGCGGGCGCATTGCGGCTTCCGCCGCCCTGATAGCCCCCGCCGCTGCCGCCGCCCCCTTGGTGTCCGCCGCCTCCGCTGCCCCCGCCGGACTTATTGTCTTCCCAGTCCAGCGGGGTCACGCGCTCGGCGTTCACCTCGAGCTTGCTACGCTTCTGGCCGGTCTGGCGGTCTTCCCATTCCGAGGTGCGCAAGCGCCCCTCGACCAGCACCGGCCGGCCTTTCCCGAGTTTTTGTCCCACATACTCGGCTTGCGGTCCCCAGACAACCACGTCGATAAACGTGGTTTCCTCCTGCCAGTCGCTTCCTTCCTTGAGCCGGTAACGGCGGCTGTTGGCCACCGATAAACGGCAGAAGGCGCGGTTGGCATTCGTATACTTCAACTCGGGATCGCGGGTGATCCTACCCGCGACGATCACCTTGTTGAGGTCGGGCATCCGGAGATCGCTCATGCTAACGCTCCTGAAATTGCGTCCGTCGTGACCTTAGTCGTCGTAACGGCCGCGGCGCGGCGGACGATCATCCTCGTCGTCGTCGCCATCCTCGTTGTTGGCCGCGGAGCGGGCCAGCTCTACATCGCGCTTCTGCTGCTCAAGCTCGAGCTTCAGCGTGCGTTCGTCGAAGTGGACCACAAGATGCCGGAAGATTTGCTCGCTCAGGCGGAAATGAAGTTCAAGCTTGGCTATGAATTCCTGGTCCGCGTCGAACCGCAGCAGCACAAAGCAGCCTTCCGTGAACTTCTTCACGGTATAGGCCAGTCTGCGTCTGCCCCAGATCTCCGAGCGCACGATAACGCCACCATTCTCGGTGACGAGGTCTTCGACCCCCTTGGCTATCGTCTGGATGCCAGCATCATCCGCTTCCGGAGTGATGATGTACAGCGCTTCGTAAGTCCTCAAAATATCTCACCTCCTTTTCATAGTGAATCTGCGCGCCGGACCTGGGCGCGCACAGAGTCGCGAATAATAACATCCGTTCGGATCACATAGCAATCTTGCGATTGGTACCAATCATGAGCGGATCTCCCTACTTTGCCGAGAGAATCGGGGGAGCAAAACAGGGGTGTGCACATCAGCATATTTAGAGTATTTAAGCTTATTAATATTTTATCAGCCTGTCTGATTCCCTAGACACAGAGTCCCTTGTCGCGTCTTGCCTTAGCGGGCTGTATATGAATGGGGGGATATTTCCCAGGCAGCCCATAGCGCGACACCCAGATAAGCAAGGGTGAGCCAGATAGCAATGCGGCGTGAAGATGCGTAGAGGAAGACGAGCGGGTTGATAACCAGTAGGATGTTTAGAGCGGCTGGATACTCGAAAGGGGGGGCATCGAAGAGATACCAGTTGACGATGATGGCCTGGCCAAAATAGGCAGAGAGAAAAAGTAGGGCCCACTTGCCGTCACGCTGGAACGTATCCGCCAGCGTCCTGCCGTGGATGATGTCCGTAGCGGGCAGGACCAGGGCGGCCGAGACATAGAGCAAGAGCGTCATACTGAGCAGCAGGAAGAATTCGGTCAGGGTCCATGTTGATAGATGGGAAGGCAGTTCGATGATGGCCCACCAGAACTGAATCTGCCATAGGAAGATGCAGGCTGCCCAGACCAGGGGAATCCAATCAATGCTTGCCTGCGTTCTCGATCGGAATACCGAGACGAAAGCAGAAAGGATTCGGGCCACACCCAGTCCGATTACGAGCCCCAAAGTGACAGAGATGCTGTGGAACGGGTTCATTTGAGGACACTCTCCTTCCTGCGCAATTCTACCCGAGTGACTCGCGCCGCCGGATCGGCGTAACGTAGCCACGCTTTATATACCATTGCTTCGGCTTGGCCACCAGAGGAAATCACGATGCAGCGTATTGAGTCGACGACAGGGGTAATTATCGTGGACCATGGTTCCCGCCGGCCCGAGGCGAACGACATGATCCATACCGTAGCCGACTGCTTCCGGGAGCACTCGGGCGCCCGCATCGTTGAAGGGGCGCACATGGAGCTGGCTGAGCCGGGCATCGCCGAGGCCTTTAACCGCTGCGTGGCCCAAGGGGCTCGGCACGTCGTCATCGCCCTGTTCTTCCTGTCGCCCGGCCGTCACAGCCGGGAAGACATTCCTGCCCTGGCCGCCGAAGCCGCCGCGCCCCACCCCGGTGTCACTTGGTCGGTGACGGAACCGCTGGGTGTGGATGCCCGCATTGCGGACGTGATGCTGGATAGAGTGCTGACGAGCACCAACTAATCTGTATCAACTACCGGCTCGCGTGCAGCGCCAGTGCGCGGCAAATGAGGGTGGCGGCAGGGGATTTGTTGAGGACGTAGAAGTGGATCCCGGGCACGCCCTCGTCGAGCAATTCCTCCACCTGCCGGGCGGTGTAGTAGGCCCCGGCGGCCAGTTGCCCCTCGAGGTCGTCGCCATGGGCTTGCAGGCGCCGGACGAGCGTCTCCGGCAATTGCGCGCCGCACATGGCGGTGATGCGCTGCACCTGGGCGAAGTTGATGACGGGCAGCATGCCGGGGACGATAGGCACGGTGATTCCCGCCTCCACGCATTGGTCGCGCCAGCGCAGGAAATCCTCGTTGCGATAGAAAAGCTGGGTGAGGATCACGTCCGCCCCGGCATCCACCTTGCGCTTGAGGTTCTCGATATCGGCCTCGGGGCTGGGTGCCTCGAGGTGGGTCTCAGGGTAGCCGCCCACCGCAATGCCCAGACGGTCGAAACGGGCGCGCAGATGGGCCACCAGTTCGGACGCATAAGCAAAGCCGCCCTCGACCGGCTTGAATTCCTTCTCTCCCGCCGGCGGATCCCCGCGCAGCGCCACGATGTTCTCAATGCCGAGATCGAGCGCCTCTTGCACATAGGCCGTCAGCTCGTCCGGCTGCGCTCCAACGCAGGTCAAGTGCGACGCGCAGGGAACATCGGGATAGGCAGCGCGAAAGCGCTTGAGAACTTCCAGCGTGGTGCCCCGCGTGGAGCCTCCTGCCCCGTACGTACAGGTGACGTAATGCGGATTGCAGGCCATCAACTCGGCCAGGTTCTCGAACAGCGCATTCATCCCCGCGTCGGACTTCGGCGGGAAGAGCTCAAAGGAGACAACGCAGCGATGCTGCGCATAGATTTCGTTCAAGGTGGTCATACAAAGATCCCGGAAATTGGCGACGCCTCATGGTACCCCTTGCGGCCGGCGGATTGTACATGACGCGGGGATAGAGCGGTGTCAACGGGGTGTTTATTCCCTGAGCGGCCATGCGGCTGGTAGGATTCTCGGCTGAAGCAGTCCAAACCCGAACGCGGCTGCCCCTTCATACACTGGCACGACAGGCGGATAAACCATGACCTTTCTCGAATTGCTGAAGCGTGAGGCCGTCATCATCGATGGCGCCACCGGCACGATGATTCAAGCATTGACCCTGACCGACGCCGATTTCGGCGGCTCGGATTATCGCATGCTCTCCGACCTGTTGGTGTTCTCTCGGCCGGAGGAAATGAAGAACATCCACAAAGAATACT
>JBJOID010000110.1:0-7663 GCA_046047315.1 Candidatus Hydrogenedentota bacterium
TGCGCCAGGCTGTGGAAAAGTGGAAAACCTTCCCGGCTAAGTCTACATACACCGTAATAGAACAACCATGTGTAAACTATGTGCTCGGATTATTCTGTAAAGGATGTCCCGGGTTTGACAGGTTCTTGTGCATCTCCAGATGCATCACCATGCCCAGGAACTGGTGACCCAGTTCGCGCTCCTCTGGACTCCAGAAATCAGGGACAGACCACGATTTCTTTTCACCACAACATTCCTTGTCCACTTTCCTCGGGCTTCTTCTTTCTGCCGCGCGGCTTTGGTTGCAACGTTCTTTTGGTCTGGGTCTCCAAGGTCCTGATGAAGTCGGCACTGCCGCAGGGGCGGCCGCTGCTGGTGCAGGCGCGCACACGGTCGAGCTGCTCGGCGTCCTCTGGGCTGGCAAGCCATTCGGCCCAGTTCTCGATGATTCCCGGCGGTGGGAAGTCCGCGTGAAGCAGGCTGTACTTTCTGAGGCCACAATGGGGGGCCGCGCTGGACCACCGGTAGTCCTGTGCTTTAAGGGCGATGCCGGCGCGCACAGGGTTGCGCTCCACATAGCGGACCGCCGCCCAGAGGTGTGCCTCATCCAAGGGGCAGGAGAAGAAACGTCCCTGCCAAAGGTGGCCCGAGAGCGCATGGCGTGTGTTGAATCGCATGGCGTAGGCGCCGTGGGCATCGCGCAGGGCGCGGGCGAGGGAGTTCTCCCGACGTGGCGCTGCCACGAGGTGCACATGGTTACTCATAAGGCACCAGGCCCAAACTTCGAGTCCATGCAACAGGGCGGCTTCCCGCAATAGCCTCAGGTAAGCGTGGCGGTCGTCGTCATCCACGAACACCAGCGCGCGGCGGTTGCCCCGCTGGGTGATGTGGTGAGGGTGGCCCGCGACCACGGTGCGTGCTGTGCGGCTCATGACGCAACACTAGAACACTTCCCGCTGGAAGTCAATCCAGCCGGTCAACCGCCCTTATGCCGCCGCTTCGCCGCCGCGCGACAAGACTACCGCGAATTCGTGCGCATGGTCCTGTGCCCCTTGTCACGGCCCGGAGACATCGTCATTGCAGATAACCTTGACCTGCCCCCCCTTGTGGTATAGGGACTGAGTTCCCGCGCAGGAACGCGCCCCTCCCGCTCCGCTTATGCCTTGCTTCGTGCGCGCCAGATCATGACCACCTGTACAAGAATGAGCAATGCCACGACGGCGGGGGCGTATTTGAAGGCGGCGGGTATGCCCTGGGCGTCGGCGATGTAGCCAATAGCGAAAGGCGCGGCGAAGCCGCCTGCGCCAACCACCCCTTCGTTGATGGCCATGCGCCGGTGTGTCAGGGCGGGGTTCGCCGTGCAGTAATACGACGATGCGAAGAAACAGAAGCCGCAGTTCACGCCAATGAGGGCGAAGCTAAGCGCCATCAGCACAAGGCTTTGGGTGACGCCGAGCGTCCAAACCGAAAGGGCGGCAAGGAGCTGAAGGACGAGTATGATCGAGCTGCGCCCGTGCCACCATTGGGTGCGCCCCATGAGGTAGTACAACACGCAGCTGCAGGTCGACAGGGTGAAGGCAAGCGCCCCGTAAACACGGGCGGCGCCGTAGGTGAGCAGCGCGGGCGCTTCGTTCTCGAAGAGGATGCGCAAGGCATTGACTTCCACCAGGTCGTCCAACTGCTTCGGGAAAACCATGCGGGTGGTGATGACCATCGCCCACCCCACGCCATTGGCCACCCATGCGGCGGGAATCAGGCGTTCAAGTTGCTCGCGCTCGCGCAAGGCCATGGGGGGCGTTTCGGGTTCGGGGGCATGCGGCTCGCGCGACGGCACGGTGTAAATGAGCGCAGCGGCAAGACCGCCCAACAACGCCACCGCCACGAAGGGCAGGCGGGGATCTTCCACATAGAGCCACCCCCCCACCAAGGCGCCGACCGCCAGCCCGAGGCTCCACGCGATATTGAAATTGCCCATGGCCCGGGTGCGAAGCGCGACTTCCTTCTTGGCCCCCAGCCAGCTGTGCAGGGCGGGCCACACCAGGGACATGCCCGCCGTGGACAAGCCAACCATCCCGCAATACAGGTATAAATTCCCGGTGAGATGCCCGCCGACGAACAGGCCGGTGAAGAGCAACGCCCCGGCCACCGCAACGCCCATGGCGTTGTGCACCCGCGCGATCGCCATGCTGCTGCCAAGACATACCGCGGCGTAAACGAAAGATTGGGCCGAGCCGATTCCACCGGTCACGGCGGCGCTGCCGCCCAAGTGATGGAAGACGAAAAACGGGAGCGCGGTCAGCCCCACCATGAGGGCCGCGTCGAGGAAGAATGCCGCGAGGCAGATTCGTTGCGTATTGGTGATCAAGGCTGCTATCGCATCAGAACGGGAGCGACGAAAGCTGCGCCTTGGGGTGGCGCTCCAGCAGCAGGCGCAGGGCCCAGTCGCTTTCGAAGAGCACCACCCGCCGCCCGTGCCCATCGAGTGCAAGCCGCGCACCAATGGGCAGCCGGTCTTCCAGCTCGGTGTCCGGATGCACCCAACGCGCCATGGTCCACGGGGCGTGCTCAAGGCGGCTGTCCACGTTGTACTCGCTCTGAAGCCGGTACTGCACGATCTCGAACTGCAACGGTCCCGCCGCCCCAAGCAGGGGCACCTTGCGCGGAGAATCCGGCAGCTCGTATTGCTGCATCACGCCCTCCTGAAGCAACTGGTCCAGCCCGCTCCGAAAACGCTTCGACTCTGCCGGGGTCGGGTTTTCGATGAATACGAAGCATTCCGGGGCGAAGTCGGGAATCTCGTCGAAGGTGATCGAGGGATCCTCGGTGAGGGTGTCGCCGATGGCGAAACCGCTATTGCCTACAATCCCGACCACGTCCCCGGCGTAGGCCTCTTCGACTGTCTCGCGATCGGCGCCGAAAATCTTGCTGGCGTTGGCCAGCCGCACCTTCTTGCCCGTGCGGGGATGGGTGACCGCCATGTTCCGCTGAAACTTGCCGGAGACCACGCGGATGAAAGCCACGCGGTCGCGGTGGTTGGGGTCCATGTTGGCCTGTATCTTGAACACAAACCCGGAGAAGGCCGGGTGGCCCGGCTCCACGAGCGTGTCCTTTACGGTTCGGCGCGGGGTGGGCGGGGTCGAGTATTCGAGGAATCCATCCAACAAGAGCTGAATGCCAAAGTTGTTCAAGGCGCTGCCAAAATAAACCGGCGTGGTCTTGGCCGCCAGTACCCGCTGCGGGTCGAATTCGGCGCCAGCGCCCTCCAGAATCTCGAGCTCCTCACAAACCGTCTGATAGGTCTGCGGGTCCAGCTTCTCCCGAATCACGGGATCGTCCATGCCGGCGGTCAACACCGGGGCACGATAGGCGCCACCAGGCGTGCGCTCAAACATATGGGCCAGCCGGGTTTGCCGGTCCCACACGCCCTTGAACGTGGTTCCCGTGCCCAGCGGCCAGTTCACGGGATACGGCTCGATGCCAAGCACACGCTCCAGTTCATCCAGCAATTCCAGCGGTTCACGCGCGGGGCGGTCCAGCTTGTTCATGAAGGTAAAGATAGGCACGCCTCGATGGCGGCAGACCTCGAACAATTTCTGGGTTTGCGACTCGATACCCTTACCGGCGTCGATCACCATCACGGCGGCATCCACCGCCGTGAGCACACGATAGGTGTCTTCCGAGAAATCCCGGTGACCCGGCGTATCCAGCAGATTGATGTGGTAACCGTTGTACCCGAATTGAAGCACGGTGGAGCTGATAGAGATGCCGCGCTTTTTCTCGAGCTCAAGCCAGTCCGACGTGGTGGCGCGCTGGTTCTTGCGGGCGGTGACCGAGCCGGCCAGATTGACCGCGCCCCCGTACAGGAGAAACTTCTCGGTCAGCGTCGTCTTGCCCGCGTCGGGGTGCGATACGATGGCGAAGGTGCGGCGGCGCAGCACCTCCTCCGGCACAGGCAGGGTTGCAGTCAGGACAGACACACGGAAACTCCATCGAAGAGAATTACCGGTTGAAAGAAATTCAACCGGAGCAGGAAAACACGGCGCAAGACCTTGCGCACGCACGGGGGTATTATGCCACAACTGTCGGTCGGCTTGCCGCCCGGAAGCCCGCACCGTCAACGGGGGCTGCCTTCGTGGCGCACGCCGGGTTTTTCTTGCTACACTCGCCCGGTCATTTCGCCGTCCCCGTTCGAGAGTGCCTCCAGATGAGTGACGACTTTCAAGCCCCGATTCCCAGCCGGAGCGCCCTGCGCAAACAATACCGGGCCGCGTTGCGCGCGGCTGTGCTTTCGGCCCCCGGCGTGGCGGGATTTGACGCTTCCCTCTTTAGAAGGCTGCGCGGGGACTCGGGCCTTTGGTTTCGCGATGCCCGGGGCGGTGGGGTGCGCGTGCGTTTGCGGCTCAAGCTGAAGGCCGGACACTCGGCCGCGGCCGTGGCCCAGCACCTGCGCGAGCGCCTGATGCCGCCACCGCTTGATGTGGTTCAGTTGGACGTCTATTTTGGCCGTATCGTCAAGGCGCGGGGCGCGGAGTAGCTGCCTCGTCCGCCGGGATACAGGAGTATCGAGCCATGAAAACCTTGCTGATGAAGTTGTGCAGCCTGCTGGTTTTGGCCTTGGGAGCCTTGTTGCTGGCCTGGGCCCTGCGGCTTACGCCAGTGACCGAGCCGCTCTGGAAGTACTACACGGAATTCATGTCGGGCGAGGCGGTCTCCCCCATGGTCGTTCAGGTTATCGCGGCGGCCGTGCTGCTGGTGCTCGGGCTGCTGGCCTTCCTCCCGAGCGGCAACCCAAGGTCGTTGCGCCGCGCGGTGCTGGTGCCGTCTGAGCATGGCCAGGTGGCGGTTCAGTTGGACGCCCTGCGCCCGGTGCTACTGAAGGTGCTTCGCAAGATGCCCGAGGTGCGGAAGGTAAAGCTGGCGATCAAGCCGCCGCGCGGAAAGAAGAAGGCGATTGTGACCGCTTTCGTTTCCCTGCGGCAGCAGGCCAACCTTGACCTGCGCCAGCACGTGGACATCATCACCCAGCACATCGCCGAGACGGCGGTGAAGCTACTTGGCATTGCCAATCTGGTGGACATCGAGGTCTTCGTCGACGGCATCAAGGTCGATGCGAAGGCGGCTGCCCAGGCCGTGCTGGCCAGCAAGGAGACTTTCGAGACCCGTCTTTTGGCGCAGGCCGCCCCCGTGGCAGCGGGCGCGCTCGCCTATGAAGCCGCGGTAAGCGTGGCGCCTGCCGCAGCTGAAGCTCCCATCGAACTGGCCGCGGCATTGCATGACGAGGAACCTGAAGAGGACGAGGTGGTGGAGGAGGAAGCCGAGGACGATGGCGACGAAGCGTATGGGGAAGACGAGACCATTACCGAAGCGCTGGCGGCGGAAGAGGAGGAACTGCTTGCCTCCGGCGAGGAACTGATCCCCGCATTCGTGGAGAGCGAGAATGCCCCACCCCTGCCGCCGATTGACCCGGAAGCCCTGGTCACTCCCAGTGAAGCAACGCACAACGCCTTCGATTCCGACGCGGGCTACGTTTTGCCACCCATGAGCGAGCAGGAGGAAGCCTTGAATCCCAAGCCGGGAGACGAGTCTGATCCCGATGCGTTGGAAGAAGCGGCGATTGCCGAGCATGTATCGGATGCGCATGAGGCCGGGTTGGAATTGAACGACCCGCTGACGGAGGCCCTTCGCGAGGATGACGAGGCAACCGCCATCCCCGATGGAGACTTTGGTGGAGCGGAGGAAGCGGAGGAAGCGGAGGCGAAAACCCTCGGGCTTGAGCCCATGGACGGCACGGACGCCTCTGCCACTTCCGACGAGCCAGGTGAGTCCAAACCGGGAGACGAGCCGCCACTGCCGCCGGAAGCGCCGCGCAAGCGTTGGTCTTTCTTCTAGGAATCGCATGGAATACCGCTTGACATGTTAGCCAAACGCATCATCCCCTGCCTCGATGTGGCCAATGGCCGCGTGGTGAAGGGCGTCAACTTCCTGGGCCTGCGCGATGCGGGCGACCCGGTGGAGATTGCCCGTCGCTACGATGAGGAGGGCGCGGATGAGCTGGTGTTTCTCGATATCCAGGCCTCGACCGACAACCGCCAGACGATGCTCGACGTGGTGCGGCAAACGTCCGATCAGGTGTTCATGCCCCTATGTGTGGGCGGCGGCATACGCGGCATCGACGACATTCGCAACCTGTTGAACGCTGGTGCCGATAAAGTCTCCATCAATACTCCCGCCATCCAGAATCCCGCCTTCATCACCGAGGCAGCCAACCGTTTCGGCGCCCAGTGCATCGTGGTGGCCATCGACGCCAAGAAGCAGGAGGACGGCAGCTACATCGTCAAGAGCCACGGCGGACGCGACGGCGGACGGGCCACGCCGCTCGAGCCGGTGGCATGGGCGATTGAGGCCGCCGAACGAGGCGCGGGAGAAATCCTGCTGACCTGCATGGATGCCGATGGCACCAAGAAAGGCTACGACATCATCCTCACCCGAAAGGTGGCGGACGCGGTTCCGGTGCCGGTCATCGCCAGCGGCGGCGCGGGCAACCTCGACCACCTGCGGGCAGCCCTCCAGGAAGGCGGCGCAGACGCCGCCCTCGCAGCGAGCATCTTCCATTTTCAGGAGTACACGATACAGCAAGCGCGGGATTACCTGGCCGAGCATGGGGTGCCTGTGCGCATGACGAACTAGTCTTAAGAAGATTCACCACAGAGGCACGAAGACACTGAGAACCGGTCTACTTAGAAACGACGATATTTCCATTCGAAAATTAGATATGCTTTGTACTGCTAATTATTCGTGAATCCCTAAACGCAAATATCCTCCGTGCCTCGGTGCCTCTGTGGTAAAAAGGCAATTCCATGAAAACTTTAGACGAACAACTGAAATACGATTCCGCGGGCCTTATCTGTGCGGTGATTCAACATTACCAGACCGGTCAAATACTGATGGTCGGGTACATGAACCGCGAGTCCCTGCAAATCACGCTTGATGAGGGACAGGTGTGCTTCTGGTCCCGTTCCCGACAGGAGCTCTGGCGCAAGGGCGCCACCTCCGGTAACGTCCTGCATCTGAAGGAAATTCGTATCGACTGCGATGGCGACGCGCTGCTGTTGCAGTGCGATCCCGTGGGCCCCACCTGCCACACCAACGAGACCAGCTGCTTCTATCGCACCGTGGGCAAGGATGGCGCCTTGACCCTGGCCGGCGACGGCGTGGCCAAGGCCTGAACCAGATACCCAGCAAGGAACCGTGAGCCCCATGTTCCATCCTGATTTGGAAGTCTTCAAACGCCATGCCTCCCCGGGGGCGCTGGTGCCGGTATACAAAGAAATCGTTGCCGATCTCGAGACACCCGTCAGCGCTTACATTAAGCTGGCTCAGGGCGAAAGGTTCGCCTTCCTGCTTGAAAGCGTCGAGCTGGCCGCCTTCATCGGACGCTACAGCTTTATCGGCGCCAACCCTTCGGTGGTTTTTCGTTCTAAGGGCAACGAAGTGGAAGTAACGCGCGACGGCAAGGTGGAGCGGCGCACGGTGGAAAAACCGCTGGAAGAGCTTCGCACGCTCATGCGCGCCTACAAGCCGGTGGAGATGGAGGGGCTGCCCGAGTTCCACGGCGGCGCCGTGGGCTACATGTCCTACGACGAGGTGCGTTTCTTCGAGAAGCTGCCGGATGATAATCCGGACA
>JBJOID010000111.1:0-47412 GCA_046047315.1 Candidatus Hydrogenedentota bacterium
CCGTACGAATGAGTTTGAAGGGACCGTACTTGCTTTCGCCCTCGGCCCGCTCCGCGTGGCGCACGGGTATCTCCGTGATACGTCCGCCGATGTGCGCGATGTCCACCGGGAGATAGCGGCAGCGGTGGGTTAGCTGGCCCATTTCGTCCACGATATGCCGGCGAAATCCCTTGAGCGCGCAGCCGTAATCGTGCAGCGGCACTCGCGTCACCCGCGCAATGTACCAGTTCAGCGCGCGGGAGAAGACCTTGCG
This sequence comes from Candidatus Hydrogenedentota bacterium, assembly GCA_046047315.1. Classification (GTDB taxonomy): domain Bacteria; phylum Hydrogenedentota; class Hydrogenedentia; order Hydrogenedentales; family JAEUWI01; genus WGMK01. The sequence goes on from JBJOID010000111.1 coordinate 254, forward strand.
CGGCAGGCTGTCGTGGCGGTCCACGCGCCAGCCGTTCACCCAGTCGTAGCCCGCATCGAGTTTCTCAATCAAGAGCGGAATATCTTCCGGGAAGTTCTGCAGGTCGGCATCGATCATGACGGCGTACTTGCCGCGCGCCCTTGAGAAGCCCGCATAGAGCGCCGGGCTCTGCCCAAAGTTGCGCGACAGCCGCACCAGGCGCAGATGAGGGTTGCCGGGCATCAGGTCGCGCAGGATGCTCACGCTCGCGTCGCGGCTGCCGTCGTCCACCGCGATGATCTCGAAGCTGCGGCCCAACGTGTTCAGCGTGGCGGTGATGCGTTCGACCACGCGCTCAACGGTGGCTTCCTCGTTAAAGATCGGCACAACGACCGAGATTTCCGGCGTGCTGGATTGCATGGCTTCCCCTGCCCAAGGCTCAAGTGCGCGAGTGTAATGCATGCCTCCGGAGAGCGTCAACGCCCGCAGTTGTGGAATCGTCGCCCATCTGTTAGCTTTCTTCTCCAATAGACCGGGAGAGGAGCAAAGCCATGTCGAAGATTCCACGCGACCGCGGCAATGACTACACGCGCGAGATGGCCGAAGTGCGTCAACGCTTTCTAATGGAGCAAGGCGGGGCCCGACTCCATCACGTCAACCAGTATTCCTTCGACCCGGCCGTGCTGCCGGGAAACGTGGAGAATTTCACCGGAGTCGCGCAGGTGCCCATCGGCCTGGCCGGACCCTTGCTTGTCGACGGGGAGCATGCGCAGGGGGAGTTTTACGTGCCCCTCGCCACCACCGAGGGCACCTTGGTGGCCAGCTACAACCGTGGCATGAAGGCCCTGCACGCCAGCGGTGGCGTCAAGACCACCATCTGTTCCGATGCCATGCAGCGCGCTCCAGTCTTCATCTTTGAAGATGCCCGGCATGCGCGTGACTTCGGCGAATGGGTGAAGCAGGAGGATACCCTGGCTCAGATTCGCCAGATGGCGGAGTCCACCACCCGGGTTGGCAAGCTCAAGAGTATCGAGCACTACATCGCCAACAAGTTCTTGTATCTGCGCTTCAATTATTACACGGGCGACGCGGCGGGCCAGAACATGGTGGGCAAGGCCACCTTTGCGGCCTGCGAATGGATTAAGTCGCAACGCCCCGAGGTCTTGCATTACTACCTCGAGTCCAACTTCGCCACGGACAAGAAAGGCTCACAGATCAACGTCATCCGTACCCGGGGCAAGCGCGTGACCGCCGAGGCCACGGTGCCCAAGGCCGTGCTCGAAAGCATGATGAATACCTCCACCGCGCCCCTGCACTACCACCACCAGATTGCGAACGTGGGGGGATTCATTTCTCACGTGAACAACAATGGATGCCATAGTGCCAACGGTATCACCGCCATCTTTATCGCCACCGGGCAGGACGTGGCCAACGTCGCCGAGTCGTCTGCCGGAATTCTTTTTGCCGAGCGCACGGAGGACGACGCGCTCTACATCTCAATCACCATACCGTCCCTTATCGTGGGCACCTACGGCGGCGGCACCGGTTTAGCCACGCAGCGCGAATGTCTGGAAGTGCTTGGTTGCTATGGAGAGGGCAAGGTGATGAAGTTCGCCGAAATTGTGGCGGCGACCGTTCTCGCCGGAGAGCTCTCTCTGGCCAGTGCCATCAGCGGATTGGACTGGGTGTCCAGCCACGACCAGTACGGCCGCAACCGACCCTAAATTTTTTGCGCAACATTCGGCTTGACAGCTGCTACTGGACCTGATAAATTAACTGACGGGTTGGTTAATTAATATGAGGCGATAAGACTTCCATGGAAGCGGTTGAACAGAGAGGACCTGGGCGCCCGGTGGATCCGGCGCGCCGGAGGCAACGCCGCCGGGAGATTCTTGACGCTGCGGCAAGGGTGTTCTCCGAGCGCGGATATGCCAGCACCGACGTGGCCCAGATTGCTGCAATGGCCGGCCTGACTAAGGCCAGCGTCTACCATTATTTTGAGAGCAAGGAAGCCCTCTTTTTTGCGACTGTGGACGCCAAGCTCGGGATGATAGCGCAACAGATGGCGTCGTTGGCGGACAGTGTGGGCGACCGCCTCGAGGGTATTGGGGCAGCCGTTGAGGCCTATCTCCGCTTCTTTAGTGAGAATCCGGACGCGGTCGAGTTGATGATAGAAGAGCGGTCGAGTTTCAAGACGCGCGAAAAACACACCTACGTCCTGTATCGCGAAGCGACCCTGCCCAAATGGACGGCGGCGCTGGAAGCCCAGATAGCCAGCGGTACCCTTCGGAAAGTTCCCCCCGTGGCCACGCTCAGGCTTTTGAGCGACCTGCTCTTCGGGCGCGTGATCAACAATTTCTTCGTGGGCGATCCTCGTCCGATACGGGAACAGAGCGAAGAAATCTTGGATGTATTGTTGCTGGGGCTCTTGCCGAGAGCCTGATGTGATGGGGATGTACCGCCAAAGAACCGGGGTACCCGGGAGGATTGACCGCCATGAATCATGATACCTTCACCACAACCCGAGACGGGTTGGATCGAAACAGCTTGCCCATGGGCCTCTGGGAAAAGGCCAAGAAGTATGGGATCTGGAACCCGGCGGACATCGACTTTACGCGCGACAAGGAAGACTTCGCCCGCATGAGCGATGCCGAGCGTGACTTGTTTATGCGCGCGGCCGCGAACTTTGTGGCGGGGGAGGAGGCCGTGACGCTCGACCTGCTTCCCCTCATCGGCGTAATCGCGCGGGAGGGCCGGCTTGAGGAGGAAATGTTCCTCACTTCGTTCCTCTGGGAAGAAGCCAAGCACGTCGATTTCTTTAGCCGTTTCCTCAAGGAGGTTACCGGCACCCAAGGCGGGCTGGAGCACTACTGCGGGGAGAACTACCGCAAGCTCTTTTATGAAAAGCTGCCGACCAACCTGCACGCGCTTGCCGCCGATTCCTCTCCGCGCGCCCAGGTGCGCGCCTCCGCCACCTACAACATGGTTGTCGAGGGAATGCTGGCGGAGACCGGCTATCACATCTTCTTCCACGTCATGGACCGCGAGAACATTCTCCCGGGCTTTCGCGAGGGCATTTACAACCTGAAGCGGGATGAGTCGCGTCACATTGCCTATGGAGTGCATCTTCTCTCGCGCCTCCTCGCGGAAGACCCGTCCCTAAGCGACGTCTTTGAAGAGACCATGGCCGACCTTTTCCCACTCGGCTATGGTCTGATCGAGGAGATATTCCAGGCTTACGGTGATGCCGTGCCCTACGGACTCAATCCCGGCGAGTTTCTCGCCTATGCCTCCAGCCAATATGAGAAGCGGTATACCCGCATCATGAAGGCACACCAGGAGGGCAGCATCGCGGACGACGTCGAACAGGTGTTGCTCGAGGTCTGAAGACCGTCAAGTGTCGAGAGAATCCGGACGGCTGTACTTCCAGCGCGTCCGGATTTTTTCGCTTTCGCGCTCCATCACCACGCAGGACAGGGCATGCGCCCGGTCTTCCATCGTCGGCTGGTCCATGGCCTCGGCGAAGCGCCGCTCCTGGATGTCCAGCAGGTACATCGCAGTGGCGAGTTTCTGGGGATTCCTGCGCAGTAATTCAAGGATACGCTCCTCAAAGACCGCGCGCACCGTCTCCCAATCGGACGTCGGGGTGTCGCCGGATGGTGCGGAAACACCCCAGTCCTTGTTGAGGACCGTAACAAGCGCGTGGAACGCGGCGGAACTTGGTTCAGGTAGATTCATTACGACTCCTGGCGGCCTTGTGCAACCCAGCAGGCAATCTCGTATAATTTCCGAATGCTACGCATGGATACTTCAAGCCTCTGGATTTTCCCGTGACCCTGCGTCCCTACCAGTATATCGACACCCCGTCCGCCTGGCGCGAGTGCGCGATGCATTTGCGAGACGAACCCAAGATAGCGCTGGACGTCGAGGCCAACAGCCTGTATGTGTACCGCGAGTACCTTTGCCTGTTGCAAATTTCTGTGCCCGGGGGGGATTACATCGTTGACCCGCTGGCGGGTTTCACCCTCGAGGGACTGGAAGACATCCTCGCAGACCCGGCAATCGAGAAGATATTCCATGCTTCGGAGTACGACCTTATCCTGCTCAAGCGGGACTATGGCTGGGATGTGACCAACCTCTTCGACACCATGTGGGCGGCGCGCATTCTCGGTTTTCAGAATATGGGCTTGGCGTGGTTTCTTGAGCACTACTATGAAGTGACCCTCAGCAAGAAGCATCAGAAGGCCAACTGGGGCGCTCGCCCGCTCACGCCATCGCAGCTTGAGTATGCCCAAAAAGACACTCACTACCTTATCGAATTGCGCGATCGGCTGGAGTCGGAGTTGAAAGAGCAAGGCCGCCTTGAGGAGGCGCGTGAAATCTTTGCGGAGATTGCGCAGGTTAAGGTGCCGGACCGCACTTTCACCGAGCATTCTTTTTGGTCGATCTCCGGTGCGCACGATCTGAACCCCCGAGGACGTGCAATCCTCAAGGAACTGGACACGCTGCGAGACGGGGAAGCCAAGCGGCGCAATTTGCCGCCCTTTAAGGTGGTTTCAAACGCCACGTTGGTGGCGATTGCGAAGAAGCGGCCGCGTGACCGTGCCACTTTGGAACGCATCCCCGGACTTTCCCGCCCAGCCTTCGAGCGCATGGGCGATGCCTTTCTGCGCGCGGTCGAACGCGGAATGAAAAGCGAGCCTCCTCGCTCGCCGCAGCGTCCGGCCCGCTTGGAAGTGGAGGAGCGTGACCGTCTGGAAGCGTTGACGGAGTGGCGCAAGCGCACGGCCCAGGAGCGGGGCGTCCAGAGCGATGTGGTGTTGCACCGCGACACCCTCTTCAACGTGGCAAGGGCCAACCCCACTTCGCTGGAGGATCTGGCGGGCATCGATGGCTTCGGGCCGGCTCGTCGAAAGCTTTACGGCGAGAGCATTATCGCGGCGCTTCAAGCCGTCGCGCGTTCTGAGTCCCGGGTGTAGGCAAGCCCGGCGAAGACCAGTACGAACACGATTCCTGCAAGGACGATGGCGAACTTGGGCGCTGCGCTCCACCACGCCAGCGGCGCCAGCCAGGCCGCCGTATTCCCCTTCAGCAGGGCTATCAGGGCGGCGTTTTCCTCCGCGTCCAGCAAGCCCGCCAGCCACTGGAGCCAAGCCAGCCACCGGCCGCAGGCCAGCAACCTCTTCTTGCGGGTATTTCTCAAAACCGCGAGAATTCCCAGGGCAATGGCCTGCGGGTAGCAAAGCAGAAACGCATAGTCGATATAAATTTGCCCAATGGCTCGCTCACAGTTCTCGGGTCCCCAACTCGACATGATGGCCTGGGCCCGCTCCAGTGTTCCCGAGAACTCAAAGTGGATGATGTTGTAGGCGGCGGGTTTTCCCGGGGTGTTCCCCGTAAAATCCGCAAGCAGGCCCTGCAATATGGCGGCAATCGCGACGGTGGCGATGATGGAAGACCAATACAGGCGGCGCAGGAGCAGCGGGTGCAAGGCTTCGAAGGGGTGCTTCATGGGTGGAACTATAGGGTGCACGCGCGGGTTAAGCAAGCCCATTCAGTATGAAACACATTCAACTCGCCGGGAGTCTCATCTCCGGCGGCAAGTTGCCGAATTTAGTGGTACAATCACAGCGGCTGGGTGTACCTTGCGGAGGACGGGTCATTCGAGCCGGATCGCGATAGCGTAAGTTGTAACATTGGGGGTATCGCTTTTCGCATGAGACACGGGCCTTGGGCCGCAATCGCGGCAGTCTGCCTGATTCCATTCTGGACCGCCGCCGCGGTCCCGCTCTCCCTTGATTCCCCCGCAGCCTATCTTCGCACCGGGGATTCGATCGCTCTCGAAGTGTCGCCAGACATCGCGCTTGATCCTGATTGGAGCTATCTCTGGTCTGTGGATGTTGGCACGGTCGCGGGACAAGGAAGCGATGCGCTTTACACGGCACCGGCCTCGAAGGGTTTCGCCCTTGTGCGGGTGGAGGTGCGCGACGCGGCCGATCTCCCCGTGGCTATCCTTTATCGTCCGCTGCTGATTTACAAGCAGTTCGCCCTCATCAAAGCGGATGACCTCGTCAGTTATGACGCGACACTGGCCTCGGCATGGGAACAGTACCTTTTCTACATGAGCGAAACCCGGCGGCTCAAGCACTCCACCGGCATTATCACCAACTCGCTCCTTTTCTACGCCCTCGCGGAAGCCAATCCCTTTACAGCCGCCATTCGTTCACAGAAGGCATCGGGGCTTACGGAGTTCTGGCACCATGGCTACGACCACTCCAGCGAAGTTGTCGGCATGGCGCCCAGCCTGCTCGATCCACGTCCTGCACAACCTTCCCCGCTGAAGAGTACGGTTCTCACCGAGTTTTCCGGGCGGCCCTATGCCTTTCAGAAGGAGCGACTCGAAGACGGACTTGAGCTTTCGCGTGAAGTTCTGGGATTTCCGATGCACACCTTCGGCGCGCCCTTCGGCGCGAGTGATGCGGTAACCACCACGGTGGTGGACGAATCGCTGGATATCGAGGTATGGCTTGACGGGCAAGCGGGCAGCGCCAAGCGGGTGATACCGGTGGATGGCATTCTCGTGGAGAATCCAACCGGCTATCCGAGGGTAGACCAGTTCACAGAGGGCTACAATCCTGCCGCTCCACGTATCGTGATGCAGGTGCATCCCGGCTACATAGAAGAGGGAGAAGAGACCTTTATCGAGCGGTTCGCTGCTTGGGAGTCCATTCTCGACACCGTGGAGGCAAACGGGGCAACGTTCATTACGCCGTTCGAATATCACCGCCTTCTCACGGATGCGATTTTTCCACTGCATCCTGACGAAGATAGCGACGGGGACGGGGTGGGGGATTTCGATGAGGGTCAGGGCGATGAGGACGCGGATGGGCGTCCCAACTTCCTCGACCCGGACAGCGATGGCATCGAAGGGCCCCGGGTTAGGAACCTGACCGCCACGCGAATCGCCGCCGGTCTCTTCGAGGTGGATTTCGATCTGTTCAGCCCAGCCACCGATCCGGTGGATTTGCTGGTGGAATATGTCGAGGGTGAGGCTGCCCCGGTCATCTTGAGCGGCCTTACGGGAGACCTCAGCAATGTATTGCCAGGGCCGGACCGGAGCATAACGTGGGATGCCTCGCTTGATTTGCCCGATGAGGAATTGTCCGGGCTTCAACTCCGCCTGACGCCGGTTCCAGTTATCTCTGCAATGCCCGAGCTGGTTGAGCTACATGCAGGGTCGTTTACGCAGGGTTGCCCTGCCTGCGCCGGTGGCGATTCATATCCTCCCTTCCCGATTACGCACGATGCCTACGAAATTGGAAAGTACGAGGTTACCAATCTGGAACTCTCGGATGTTCTGGACTACGCCTATTCACAAGGCTATCTCTTTGCGGAGGACGGCGATCCCTATTCGGGGGGAGACGTGTATCACGGCGGACAGATGCTTCTGGCTTTGTCGAGCCCGGAATCACAGGTGACCTTCGCCGCCGGGGATTTCGCCCCGAAGACCCGTGATTCACTTTCCATGGATGAACACCCGGCGGTGTACGTCACCTGGTATGGCGCGGTGGCCTATTGCAACTGGCGCAGCGAAATGAACGGATTGACGCCAGCCTATGCGTTAGGGGGAGACTGGCGGCTCAAGTATCCCTATACCAATGGCTACCGTCTGCCCACCGAGGCCGAATGGGAGCGTGCTTCAAGCGAGGCAATCCCATCGGCAGCGGCTTTGTATGGTTTCGGTGCGGCGGTGCTGGATGACAGCCGCGCCAATTATCAGGAAGCGAACCCGCTTGCCCTTACAGGCGAGCCCTTCACCACGCCCACCGGGTACTACGACGGCGGGAATGCCACGGTGGACAGTCCCAGCCCTGCCGGGGCATACGACCTCAGCGGCAACGTGGCGGAATGGGTGCACGATCAATTCGCACCCTATCAGGAGCGCGATGCGCCATTGCATAACCCCCGGGGTAGCGACACCCGTCCAAGGCGTGTGATCAAGGGAGGGAGTTGGAGTGACGATCCTGCGGCCCTTGAATACGCCTCTCGTGAGAACCGCTATGCCAATCATGCCTCGAACCGCGTTGGCTTCCGGGTCGCGCGTGCGGCGCAGTCGGGTTCTGGAAAAACCGCCCCATTCGACGTGGATACACGGGCACCCTTTATTGAAAGTATAGCGCCAGTTGAAGCACCCGAAGCGGACGTCTTTGAATTCGCCTTCCTTGTAAAATTCTCAGAGCCGGTCGACGGGCTCGACCTTTCCATGTTCAGCCTCTCGATCTCGGGCATTGTCGAGGTGGCGCCCTCGATCGTCTCTTGGTCTGGGAGTGGAAGCGACTACACCGTGACCGTTGCGACGGGCGTCATGCAGGGCGACCTTAGCCTCGTGCTTGATGACCCCGGGACCTTTGCGCGCGACGCCGGCGACAACCCCTTGTCCGCATTGCCGGTTTCTTCGGCTCCCGTTTCGATAGACACCTTGGCGCCCGCCGTATACGGGATCGAATTGATTGGCACGCCGGGCCTGCGGGAAGAGCAGGTGCAGTTTCTGATCACCTTCAGCAAGCCGGTCATCGAGGTCGTTGCTGGAGATTTTGCCGTTCCAACCAGTGGAGAGCTTGGGACCGCACCGGCGGTATTGAGCGTGGTGGGAAGCGGCACCAGCAGGACCGTCACGGTGTCCGTCAATCAGCTTGATGGTCTGCTGGGGCTGGCCATCTCGGATGGGGATGGCAGCATACAGGACGCCGAGAACAGGCCGTTGGGACGAACTGTGGATAGCGGACTGGTACATGTCGCCGAGACGGTTCCTCCAGAGTTGCTCAGCTTCGAGGTTCTTGGGGCACCCCTGCCGAATGCGGGGGAAATAGAGATAGGCGTGTTCTTTTCGGAGCCGGTGACTGGATTAGGTGTTGGCAACTTTTCCTTGTCTCTGCCTGGGCGTGTGGACGTTGCAGCACAAATAACGGGCCTCTCGGGGAGCGATGCGACCTACAACCTTCAGGTGGCGACGGGGGACATCGAGTCAGGAATTGGTCTGGCCTATGCGCCGGATGGCGTCGCCGATCTCGCAGGGAACGGTTCCAGCGAGCCTCAGGACTCGGGCGTTCTCATCGCCATCGACACCATTCCGCCGCTGGTGGAGAGCATTGAACTGGTAGGAACACCGGATGCCAACGCAGCGAGCGTGACCTTTGAGGTTCTCTTCTCCGAACCCGTCCTCGAATTCTCAGCCGATGACCTGATTCCGGAGCCACAGGGCACCATAAGCATCTCCCCGGAAGTATCGGGCGTCAGCGGGACGAGCACTCTTTACACCGTGACCATGACTGTCGGAGAGATGGAAGGAAGCCTCGGGCTTGGTTTTGTGCCGGAGTCTGTAACGGACCTGTCGGGCAATGCGGCAATAGGGCGCTTCGATTCTGGTTCAAGCCATGCGGCGGACACCCGCGCTCCACAGCTCTTGAGCGTAACCTCGCTCACTTCGTCGCCCACGGCCAGCGATAGTGTGGATTTCCGGCTGGAGTTTTCCGAGCCGGTGGGCGGGTTGAACGGAGAGGGTGGCGCGAATCTGCTTATCGAGACCACGGGGCTTAGTTATGGGATGGTGGACACGCGCTTTGACGGAAACCTTTCCACCTTTGTGGTCACCGTCGGCGATATATCCAACGGGAGCGGCACCTTGAGTCTAAGTGTTCGGGATGCAACTTCCCAGCCTCCAGGGGCTGTGAAGGATCAGAACGGAAACCCGCTCTCCGCTGTTGCCGTGCCACAGGCAGAGGTTGCCATAGACAGAACCCCGCCGTCCCCGCGCTGCCGGGTGGTGCCGTTGTCACTCAACGTGGAGGGGGTCGCTATCCCGAACATCTCACTCTTCAATGCAGGAAGCACAGACGACGGTGGTGGCCCTGTGACTGTGCTGTCCGTTTCGCCAGACTCTTTCGGATGCGAAGATCTGGGTCTGAACGGGGTGAGTGTAACCTTGTCGGACGAGCTCGGAAACGTGGCGCAGTGCAACACCTTCGTGATTGTTATTGACACCCTTGGAGGATGTGTTGATCCAATTGAAGGAGAGGGCAGCGGGGAAGCAGAAGGGGAGGGTGAGGGAGCTCTCGAGGGGGAAGGTGAAGGCGTGATTGAAGGCGAAGGCGAGGGCGAACCCCCAACGCAGTCCCACAGCGGCGATTGGAATGGCCAGCCCGATGGCCGGTTTGATCTTACGGAACTCTTGAGAATCATCCAGCTCTACAACGCTGGCAGCTTTTGCTGCAATAGCGGCACGGAAGATGGATACGCGCCCGGAGACTGCAAGGGCGAGGTTTGCGAACGCCATGACGCGGACTATGCGGACCCGCCCTGGGTGGTTTCACTGAGCGAGTTGCTTCGCGCGGTGCAGTTGTTCAATCTGGGAAGCTTCGAGACCTGTCCCGAAGGCGAGTCCGAGGACGGGTTCTGCCTGCCGGAATGAAACGTTTTTGGGATGCAATGGTAACGATACCAGTGCACTGCGATTTGAAAGATGGAGGAGGCCGCTCGTGACGTTTCGAACCTCGCTTCATATGGCCATGCTTTTCACGCTCATGGCCTTGCCGCTTCAGGGATGTCTCTTTGGTGATTCGGATGGCGACGGATTGACCGATATTCAGGAGACCACCTTCGACATCGACGGGGACAACCTGCCGAATCACCGCGACCTCGATTCGGATGGCGATGGCATACCCGATAGCGAAGAGCGCGATGGGGATGTGGACGGTGACGATGTACCCAATTTTCTTGACCCGGACGACACGGTCACGGAACAGCGCACCTTGCAGTCTAGCGGCCGCTCCCGTAAGTACGAGGTCTACGCCCCGGAGGGCCTCAAGGGTGCGGGCGCGCCGTTAATTCTTGGACTGCATGGAACCGGCCAGACCCCCTACCAGTTCCGCCAGACGTCGCTTTTCAATCCACGCGCCGCCGCCGGGGGGTACATCGTGGCCTATCCGGAAGCCATCGAGCTCAACTGGAACGACGGGCGCGCTGTGCCCGGTATCCCTGCCTATGACCAAAATGTTGACGACGTGACTTTCCTGCTTGATGTAATCGACGCGATAGCTGACGAGTATGGGATAGATCGATCGCGGGTCTATGCCGCTGGTTTTTCGAATGGCGCCATGATGGCCATGCGCTTGGGAATCGAGGCCGCCAATGCCCTCGCCGCGATAGGCAGCGTCGCCGGCGCCTTGCCGGAGAATCTGGCGGATGCAGAAGCCAGCGGAGCAGTGCCCCTGCTGATGATCAACAGTCTCGATGATCCCGTGCTGCCGTGGGAGGGAGGCGACGTACGATTCCTCGGGGTCTCGCTTGGACGGCTCATTTCCGTGCCGGACACCGTTGATTATTGGGTTGCCGTTAACGGCGCATCGATTGAGCCGCAGCTTTCCAGCCTTCCTGACCTTGCGGACTACGACAACTGCACCGTCGAGTTGACCTTCCACGAACCGGGCGAGGCTAGTGCCGATGTATTGCTTTACACGATCGCAGGCGGGGGCCACTCCTGGGCTGGGGGACCGCAGCAATTCACCAATGACGCCCGCCCCGTCTGTTATGACATCAACGCTCGCGATCTGATGCTGGGGTTCTTTGCCCAGTTCCGCAGGCCTTGAAGATCTGTCCAACCCGGCTTGTCTCGTTCGCGCCCGCGCGCTAAGATAGCGGCTTCACGGAATCATCCAAGGAGTCGGGCCATGCGCGTGGGTTGGTGTTTGTCGTTGGTAGCCGCGTTACTCGTGGGGCAGGTTGGGGCGCAATCGCTGGTGGAGCGACTTGGTTTTCCGGCGGACGCCCGTCTGCTGATCATTAATGCCGATGATTTTGGCATGAATCAAGCCACCAACACGGGCACGGTCAAGGCTTTGCGCAGCGGCGGCATCACCTCCACAACCGTCATGGTGCCTTGCCCGTGGTTCATGCAGGCCGTGGACTTCGGCAGGAAGAACCCTCAAGCGAACATTGGCGTCCACACCACGCTCACCAGCGAGTGGCGCAGTTACAAGTGGGGTCCGGTCATTGGCGCCACCACGGGTGCTTCGCTGGTGGATGACATGGGGTATTTCCATCCGGATGTACCGCCGCTTTACCTGAACGCCAAGATTGAGGACGTGGAGGCCGAAGTCCGCGCGCAAATCGACAAGGCGATCAAGGCGGGCCTCGACATTACCCACATCGACTCGCACATGGGCGCCATGCAGTACGCCCCCGGTTATCACAAGCTCTATATCGAACTTGCGAAAGACTACAACCTTCCTTGCCGTATCGCCGGCCGTGAATTGATGGAGCAGTTCGGCGGCGGTCAGCTTATCGACTATGCGGACTCCCTGGGGGTGTTGCACTGTGAAGAGCTGATCATGGACGGACCTTCTGACACGAGCGAGGAGGGTACCGCCAAGTACTGGAAGGAACAGATGTCCGCCCTCAAGCCGGGCCTTGTCACCGAAATCCTCATTCATTGCGGACAGATGACTCCCGAGATGGAAGACACCACCGGAACCGCGCTGCGCCGCACGATGGACACGGAATTCTTTGCCCATCCCGATACCCTCAAGTGGATTCGTGAGCAGGGCATTGAGTTGATTTCCTATCGCGAGCTTCGCGAATTGCAGCGGACTGGAAAGCCCCTGCCGCGCGTCGAGCATTACGGCTGGTAAGTCCGGTGCGCCTCGACGAGGCCGCGTACGATTCCAATATCCCGATGAGGACGCGCTTTGCGCCGAGTCCCACGGGTTACCTGCACCTCGGCCATGTGGCTCATGCGTTGTACGTGTGGAAGGTTGCGGGCGAGTTCGGGGCCGAGGTGATCTTTCGGATGGAAGATCACGATCGGGGCCGCTGCCGTCCAGAGTTCGAGGCCGCCATCATTGAGGACATCGCCTGGCTTGGTTTCGCGTGCCATGGCGCAATGACGCGGCAGTCTGAGCGAGAGGCCATTTATCAGGACCTCGCCTTGAAGCTGCAAACGGCAGGCTTGCTCTACGGCTGTGCTTGTTCGCGCAAGGAGGTGCTGGCCCGTACGGGCGATTCCGCCACGGGGGAAGAACTCCGATACGACAACCATTGCCGCGACCTGGGCCTGCCGCTGGAATTCCACACGGGGTGGCGCGTTCGACTGCCGGATACCGAGGTAGCCTTCGAAGACCTGCGCTTGGGTGTGATGAGGCAGCGGCCTCGGACTCAATGCGGCGACTTATTGATCAGGGATCGGCATGGAAACTGGACCTACCAGTTTTGCGTGGTGGTCGACGATTGGCTGCAGGGGGTTAACCTGGTGGTGCGTGGGGAAGACTTGCTGTCCTCCACTGGCCGTCAGATCCTCTTGGGCGAGTTATTGGGGCGGGAGAAGCCGCCGCACTATTTTCACCATCCCTTGATCCATGACGCGGAAACTGGAAAGAAGCTGAGCAAGCGCGACCTCGCGCACGCTGTGCGGGAACTAAGGCATGCCGGGGTCACTCGAGAGACAGTATTGAGGGAAGCCGCGCGATTGAGCGGTTTTGGAGCGGATTTCGACATGGGCTCTCACCGTTGCAACCCTTGACAAGTCAATCATTTGCGTGACTTCTAGGTCATACGCTAGACTAGTGTGCACCCCCGAGGGGGACAAACCCGGTCTCAATTCCTGCGGACATCCCGCGCACCATTTTGGAGCAGCCGCTACTTGATCAAAAGCATGACAGGCTTTGGCCGCGCATCGGGCTCCTTCGAGAGCGACACGATTACGGTCGAGATTAGCACGGTGAACCATCGATTCTTGGAGTCCACCATCAAGCTGCCATCCACGTGGTATCCGCTTGAATCCAGTCTCCGGGAATTCCTGAAGGATCGTATCGCGCGGGGCAAGGTGTTTTGCTCGGTGCGCCGTGACCGCGCGGAGGGCGCGCGCCCTGCGATACGCTGTGACCTTCGGGTGGCGGAAGAATATGTTCGCGCCTCACGGCATCTGGTCGATTTGATGAATTCGACGGAACGCCTTTCTCTGGACACGCTGGTTCGTTTGGATGGCGTGTTCGTTCAGGAGGAATCGGAGCAGGACCTCGAACGAATCGGCGAAGCGCTGCTGGGGGTGGCCGCAGAGGCGGTGAACCAGCTTGAAAAGATGCGCAAGAACGAAGGGGCTGCGCTTTCCGAGGACTTGCGCGCACGCTTTGCGGCGATTCGCGAGGCTGTGGCGGAGGTGGATCGGCGTGCTCCCGAACTGAATGCAGCCTATTTCGAGCGCCTGCGCCAGCGCGTCACCGAGTTGAACGTAGACACGAAAGTCTCGGAGGATCGCATCGCCCTCGAGGTCGCCATGCTCGCTGAGAAGACCGACGTGAATGAAGAGATCGTGCGGCTTCACGCCCATCTGGACCATGCGGGAAAGCTACTCGTTTCCCCGGAACCCGTGGGGCGGGAGTTGAATTTCCTGTCGCAGGAGTTGCAGCGCGAGATCAACACGCTTGGATCCAAACTGCGCGATCTGGACGTGACCCGCGAAGTGATTCGCATGAAGGGTGAGTTGGAGCGGGTGCGCGAACAAATGAACAACGTGGAGTAGGGACGACAGTGCCGGGACCGGGACTGCTTGTCGTAATCTCCGCCCCCTCCGGGGCGGGGAAGGCGACGGTAATTCGTCGCTTGATCGAGCACGGGGTACGGGTCTCCCATCCCGTCAGTGTGACGACCCGCTCCCCGCGCGAAGGTGAGCTTGACGGCAGGGAGTACTATTTCCGCACGCCCGAGGAATTCGACGCGCTGCTCGCCGACAACGCCTTCGTGGAGTGGGCAGAGGTGCATGGCAATCGCTATGGCACGCTAAAATCGGAACTGGAGCGCTGCACCGGGCAGGGAAGCGATGTTCTGCTCGAGCTGGACGTGCAGGGGATGCGCAACCTGCTGCGGGCGGGCCTGAACCCGGTGACAATTTTCCTGCTTCCTCCCAGCATGGATGAACTGGAACGGCGGCTGCGGAATCGGGGCAAGGACAGCGAGGAAACAATAGCCTTGCGCCTGCAAAACGCCCGTGAGGAAATCTCCGCGCGAATAGAGTATAATCACGTGATCATCAACGACGACATCGACCGGGCTGTGCGCGAACTCAAGGATATACTTGAGGAAGAACGCACACGACGTTGAATGAAGGCAAACCAAGGAGACGAGCCATGCCGGCCCCTTTTTCTGTGGATGATTTCTCGGACAAGTTTGACAGCCTCTACCGGCTGGTAATCGTGGCTTCGCGCCGCGCCAACCAGATTGCGAAGAACGAGGCGCACGGCTTCTCCATCGTGATGAATCGCGCGAAGCCGACGGTCCAGGCGCTCGATGAGGTCCTGGCGGGCAAGGTCAGCTATACGCCCGGCGATGAGGACAACGAGGACTTCCTGAACTAACGGCGCTACGCGCCGGTAGAGGTCAACGCGATGCACCCCGGACTCCGTGGAAAGGAAATCGTCCTCGGCGTCACGGGGTCTATTGCTGCCTACAAGGCCTGTGAAATTGCCTCGCGTCTGCGCGAGGCGGGCGCGCATGTTCAGGCCGTGCTCACGCGCGGCGGCCATCAGTTTCTGGGGTCGGCCAGCCTGGAGGGCATCACAGGGCGTCCTGTCATCACGGAGATGTTCGACCCATCCCAGAACCCGGATATCGAGCATATCGCCGTGGCTCGTCGAGCCGACCTGTTCCTCATCGCGCCGGCGAGCGCCAACGTTCTCGCCAAGGCGGCGCATGGCATCGCGGACGATTGGCTGTCCACCACCCTGCTCGCAACGCGTGCGCCTATACTTTTTGCCCCGGCTATGAATACGCAGATGTATTCGCATGCCGCCACCCAGCAGAATATCGCCACGCTGACGTCGCGCGGCTGTCAGTTCGTCGGGCCGGGAGAGGGGAATCTGGCCTGCGGAGAGGTGGGCCCCGGACGCTTGATCGACACCCCAGCCATCCTTGAAGCGGCGCTCTATGCCCTTGGCAGTAAACGCGACCTCGAGGGTAAGCGCGTGCTCATCACCAGCGGGGGCAACCAGGAGCCCATCGATCCGGTTCGATTTATAGGCAACCGCTCCAGCGGCAAGATGGGGCGCGCCCTGGCTCTGGAAGCGCTCCGTCGTGGCGCGCGCGTTACGGTGGTGAGCGGTCCGCACATCTCGCCACTGCCGCAAGCCTGCGAAGTGATTCACGCCCCGACCGCCTCGGACATGCTGCATGCCGTCGAATCCCGCTTCGAGCAGTGCGATGTCTTTGTCGCGGCGGCCGCCGTGGCGGACTACCGGGTGGACATGCCACTCGACCAGAAGCGCAAGCGCGAGTCGGGAGTCTATACCCTGACGCTGGTCCCCAATCCGGACATCGCGGCCTTGATGGGGGAGCGGAAGCGTCCGGGACAAATCAGCATAGGCTTTGCCGCCGAAACCCACGATGTGGCCCGATACGGGGAAAAGAAGCTGAAGGACAAGCGCTTCGACTTGCTCTGCGCAAACGAAGTGGGGGGGAGTGACTCAGGCTTCGGGACCGACGCCCATCGCGCCTGGCTCATTGCGCCCGGCAAGGCGCCTCAGGAAATGGGTCTCATCTCAAAAGAGTTGTTGGCCGAGGCCATCTTCGACGCCGCCCTGGAGGGGCGCTCCTGAACGCGCCCCTTTCGTGAAGGCGCGGAAATTACGAGCGGAAGTTTTCCACTACGGCCTTGGCGAATTCGCTGCACTTCAAGAGCGTGGCTCCATCCATCAGGCGCGCGAAATCATAGGTGACGGTCTTATTCCGGTACGTGCGCGTCAACGCGTTCGTCAGCGTCTCTGCCGCCTCGTTCCATCCGATGTGGTGCAGCATCATGACGCCGCTCAACACCAGGCTCGAAGGGTTCACCTTGTCCTGTCCGGCATACTTGGGGGCCGTTCCATGCGTGGCTTCAAAGAGGGCCACGCCGCTCTGGTAGTTGATGTTCGCGCCGGGGGCAATGCCAATGCCGCCGACCTGCGCAGCAAGCGCGTCGCTCAGATAATCCCCGTTCAGGTTCGGCGTGGCCACCACGTCGAAGTCCATCGGGCGCGTAAGCACCTGCTGGAGGATGATGTCGGCGATGGCGTCCTTCACGAGAATCTTGTCACCGGGGTCGCCCTTGCAATCCTGCCAGCTCACGGCCACATCGGAGAACTCCTCCCGCACGAGGTCGTAGCCCCACTTCATGAAGGCGCCCTCGGTGTACTTCATGATGTTGCCCTTGTGCATCATGGTCACCGACTTGCGCTTGTGGCGCACGGCGTAATTGAGGGCGGCACGAATCAAGCGCTTGCAGCCGAACTCGGACATGGGCTTGATGCCGATGCCCGCGTCATCGCGCAGATTCCAGCCGAACTCGCGATTGCAGAACTCCTGCAACTTGCGCGCTTCCTCGCTGCCGCGCTTGAACTCATACCCCGCGTATACATCTTCGGTGTTCTCGCGGAAGATCACCATGTCCACCAGCTCGGGACGGCACACGGGGGAGGGGACGCCGTCAAAGTGGCGCACCGGGCGGACACAGGCAAAGAGGTCAAGCTCCTGCCGCAGGCTTACATTCAGGCTGCGGAAGCCCTCACCCACCGGGGTGGTAAGCGGCCCCTTGATGGCGATGTTGAAATCACGCACCGCATCCAGGGTTTCTTCGGGAAGGTAGCTGCCGCAAACCTCATTCGCGCGCTCGCCCGCGAATATCTCCATCCAGGCGATGCGACGCTTCTCGCCGTAGCAAAACTTTACCGCCTCGTCAAAGAGATATTGCGCCGCCTTCCAAATATCGGGGCCTATTCCATCGCCTTCGATATAGCCGATAATCGGAACTTCCGGCGTCTCTGGCAGGCCATCGGGGCCAATGGCCACCTTCTCGCCTGCCGGAACACGGATATGCTTGTAGTTTCCGCCGCTGCCGGTTTCGCGGTTCTGGCCCGCTACCGCCAACCCCATCAGGCTGTCCCCGCCGGCAGGGATACCGGCTGGGCCTCGAGCACGTGCGGCAATGCACGAATCCGGGCCAGGGTTTCGGCCGACGGCGGCGTGTCGAGATTCAACACGGTCATGGCCTTGCCTCCCTTCTCGGCACGTCCGAGGGTGAGGTTGGCGATGTTTACGCCCGCCTCTCCCAGCGTGGAGCAAACGCTGCCGATAACAAGCGGCTTATCCTCATTGGTGCACACCAGCATGTCGCCCACCGGCTGAGCGTCCACACGCATGCCGTTGATGGCACAGATACGCGGCTGCTTGCCTTGGAAGAGCGTGCCTTTAATGGTGGTGCTACCCTTATCGGTGACCACCGTCATGTCGATTTCGAAGGCGTAGTCGCTGCTCTCCGCGCTGCGCTTCTCGGCAAAGCCAATGCCGTGGCTCTTGAGCAGCACCGGCGCATTGACCATGTTCGCGTTTTCCACCGTGTTCGCAAGGAATCCTGCAATCACCGCGCTGGTCACCGGGTAGGTGTCGGTGACCCCCAAGTCGCCCGCGTACTCCAGTTCGATGGATGTAGGCCGGCCTTCGGCGAACTGGCTGTGGAAACGGCCCATGCCATCCGCAAGGGTGAGCAGCGGCTGAAGCTGCCGCCGGGTTTCGGCATCGAGGCTCGGCACGTTTACGGCACCCACGATCGCCCCAGTCTTAAGATAATCCGACATCTGCTTGGCGATGTCCACGGCGACCGTGAGCTGCGCTTCGTCGGTGCTCGCAGCGAGATGCGGGGTCATTACGATATTGGACAATCCAATGAAAGGATTGTTCTCGAAAGGCTCGCTCGTGTAAACGTCGAGCGCGGCCCCGGCGATGGTCTTGTTCTTGAGCGCCTCGGCCAGATCACCTTCATTAATGATGCCGCCCCGCGCGCAGTTCACAATGCGGCAGGTGGGCTTCATCTTCTTGAATTGCTCCGACGCAATCATGTTGTTTGTTTTGTCCGACTTGGGAGCGTGAACCGTGATGAAGTCGGCCCGTTGAATCAGCTCCTCCACCGACACCAGTTCCACGCCAAGGGCGTCGGCCTTCAGGGGGCTGAGGATAGGGTCAAAGGCCAAGACCTTCATCTCGAAGGCTTGGGCACGCTTGGCCACTTCGCCTCCGATGCGCCCGACACCGATGATGCCCAGCGTCTTCCCGTATAACTCGGTGCCGCTATATGCCTTGCGGTCCCAACGGCCCGCTTCCATGGAAGCGTGCGCCTGAGGCACCTGGCGGCAAAGCGCAAAGAGAAGCGCAAAAGTGTGCTCGCAGGTGGAGATGGTGTTACCGCCGGGGGTATTCATCACGACGATGCCACGGTTGGTGGCGGCATCCTTGTCGATGTTGTCGGTTCCCGCTCCGGCGCGCCCTATCACCTTAAGGTTATCGGCCTTCGCAATGGCCTCCGCCGTTACCTTCGTGGCGCTGCGCACCACCAACCCGTCATAGGACCCAATGATGGCCGCCAACTCGTCGGGTTTCTGGGCTGGCTTTACATCGACCTCAATGCCCTCGGCCTGGAAGATTTCCACACCCTCGGGGCTCAGGTTGTCCAATACAAGTACCTTCGGCATAGTCTTTTCCATTCTCCATGGCGTCGGTAGCGGAGCGGCCTCCAGCGATTCGATCACGACGAAACGCCAGTCTTCCGGGCGACGGTCCAGTACGCAAGCGAGGATTCGCCGCGTTAGCCCGCCGTGTGGCGGATAAGGGTGTCGCCGTCGCGACTGATTGACACCCCGGATTATATTCGCTGCCTCTCTCCGCAAGGCACGCAAAGCCTATCAGACGATTTGCCACCTTGTCAAAGACTTCAGGCCGCAGATTTCCTCTGCCACCATCGAGTGGCTGGCGCCCGGCAATAGTGTCATTTATTGTCTAATTTTGGTACACTTGCTTTGGCAGTCGAAGGGTTGTGATTCAATGCAAGTCAACACATCCGATCGAGCATCAATACTTGTTGCCTGTCAGGACAACGATTACGCTTTGGCCATAACTTCCTTTCTTCAGGCGCAGGGGCGTGAAATAGAGCGCTGCCACGATGGGGCGGGTGTTTTGCGCAGGGCAGGGCGCAATGATTTCGATATCGTTATTCTGGACTTGGCCTTGGATGAAACCGGGGATGTGGACCTCGTTTCCTTTATCCTGGAGCGCCATCCACGTTGCAGGGTAGTGTTGCTGTTTGAACCAGCCCGCATGGAGCGCGCCCTGGAGGGGCTGCGCCAAGGCGCCTTCTTCTATCTGCCCCAACACACGCAACCGTCCGATGTGGCCTTAATCGTGGACAAAGCACTTCGCGCGCGGCGGCAGGACACACTCGCCGGGGAGTTTGAGCGGAGTGCATTCGAAGAACTGGTCGGGCAGTCGCCGGCCATGTCCCGTGTGGTCGAGCTCATCCACAAGGTCGCGCCAACCGACAGCACGGTGTTGCTGCTGGGGGAAAGCGGCACCGGCAAGGAGGTGGTGGCGAACACGATCCATCGCCTGAGCCGCCGCGCGGAGCGCCCCTTTGTGGCCATCAACTGCGCCGCCCTGCCCGAAGCCTTGCTTGAGAGTGAGATGTTTGGCCATGCCAAAGGGGCGTTCACCGGGGCGGACCGCGACAAGACCGGGCTTTTCGAGGAGGCTTCTGGCGGCACCATCATGCTGGACGAAATTGGTGACATGTCTCCAGTCACCCAGGCGAAACTGCTCAGGGTGCTGCAAAGCGGGGAGATCAGGCCCGTAGGTTCCTCGGTTTCCCGGCATGTGGATGTGCGAGTTGTTGCCGCCACGAACGTGGACCTGATCAAGGCGGTGGGAGAGAATCGTTTCCGAGAGGATCTTTACTTCCGGCTGAACGTCATCCAGATTCGCATACCGCCGCTGCGGGAGCGGATGGAAGCTTTGCCGCAGTTGATCGCGCACTTCCTCAAGCGCGCCAACGACCGGTACGGCAAGCGTATATCCGGGATTGACGACCATGCGAGCAGCCTCTTGCAGCACTACACCTACCCTGGGAACGTGCGCGAATTGGAGAGCATAATAGCGCACGCGGTGATCATGGCGGACACGCACGTGATTCGTGCGGCCGACCTGCCTGATAGCGTGCGGACTGGCACCGCGCCGCGCTTTGCCATTGCCTACGACGCCAAGGCGACGCTGCGCTCCCTTGTGGACGTTGAAGCGGATCATATAGCTGCGGTCCTCGAAAGGTTGGGGGGCAACCAAACCCATGCAGCCAAGGTGCTTGGCATCTCGCGGTCAACCCTGTGGCGAAAGATGAACGAGTACGGTTTGTCGCGGGAGACGCCATAGTCCGACGAGGTTCATTCCGTCGGACTGATTCTTTACACTTGGCCGCGCCCGCGCTGTTAGATGGGGATAGAGGGGAACGCAAGATGCCCGCAGAATATTGTGTGCTTGCCATTGATTTGGGCACCTCCGGGTGCAAGTCGGCGGTGGTGACGGTGGAGGGGCGGGTGCTTTCGTGGGAGACGGAGGAGGTGAAGACCCTACTTTTCCCCGGGGGAGGCGCGGAGCAGCGCCCTGAGGATTGGTGGGAAGCGCTGGTCAACACGGCCCTCCGGGCCATTGCAGCCAGCGGGGTGCCTGCACATTCGATCCGCGCGGTGTGCTGCAGCTCGCAGGGCGAGGGCACGGTGGCGGTGAACCGGGAGGGAGAACCGCTCCACAACGCGATACTTTGGATGGACTCCCGAGGAGCGGCAAACCTAAAGCGCCATGCGCGTGGCCTCATCAATATCGAGGGCTATGCCCTCAGCCGCTTGCTGCGATGGGTGCGGTACACCGGTGGCGCGCCCTCCGTGACGGGTAAGGATCCCGCCGCGCACATGCTCTACATACGGGATGAATTTCCCGGGGTGTACGAGCAAACCTACAAATTTCTGAATGTGCTGGATTTTCTGAATCTGAAACTGACGGGGCGGTTTGCCGCGACCGTGGACAGCATTGCTACGTCTTGGGTGACCGACAACCGAAACCCGGATCAGATCCGATACCATCGCGAATTGGTTGAAGGTAGCGGGATCGATGCCGGGAAGTTTCCCGAGATCATTCGCTGTACCGATGTGGTGGGGGAGTTGTTGCCCGATGTGGCAGAGATGCTTGGACTCAGCCCGGACGTGAAAGTGATCGGAGGGAGTATCGACAACACGGCCGCTGCCGTGGGCTCGGGGGCGGTACGGGACTTTGAATCCCACCTTTATCTCGGCACCTCTTCGTGGATCACCTGCCACGTGCCGTGGAAGAAGACGGACCCCTTCGCCGAGATGGCCAGCGTGCCCTGCGCAGTGCCGGGCCGTTATCTTTTCATGGCGATGCAAACCACCGCGGGGGGCAACCTGAGCTACCTGCGAGACAACATCCTGTACCACAAGGATGCCCTGCTTCAGGAAGCCCATGTCCCCGATGTTTTCAAGCTGATGGATCAAGTTGCGGCGGCGACGCCGCCCGGAAGCAACGGCGTCATTTACACGCCCTGGATTTACGGTGAGCGGTCGCCGGTGAAGGACAGCCATATACGCGCAAGTATCTTCAATCTTTCGTTGGAGAACACCCGAAGTGATATCGTGCGAGCCTTCCTCGAGGGGGTGGCCCTGAATACCCGGTGGCTGCTTGGGGCCTACGAGAAAAACGTCGGCCGTGAGGCCGCCCCGATTACGGCGGTGGGTGGGGGAGCCGTATCGTCAGTCTGGTGCCAGATTTTCGCGGACGTGCTCAACCGGCCGCTCCGCCAGATCTCTGAGCCTATCAAGGCCAATGCCCTCGGTTCGGCTTACATCGGCGCCGTAGGGTTGGGAGAACTCTCCTTCGACGTGGTGGCTGGACTGGCTACTTATAGAGCCGAGTTTGAACCCAACCCCGCCAACCGGGATTTGTATGACGAACGATTCGCGCTATTCGGTGAACTGTATAAGAAGAACCGGGGGATCTACCGCCGTCTCAACCGACGATAGATCCCCCGGAGCGAACCAATAGCGATTTGCATCAACGGGTGTAAAAGCGGTGGATGATGCGATGGGTGTAAACCTCGCCCGGCCTCAGCACGATGCTAGGCCAATGCGCCTTGTTGATGGAGTCGGGATAGTGTTGCGTCTCAAGACAGAATGCATTGTGCTTCTTGTACATGCCGCCTGACTTGCCGGCAAAGGTTCCATCCAGGAAGTTGCCGGAGTAAAACTGAAGGCCCGGCTGGTCGGTGATGATTTCCATGACGCGGCCGCTGCCGGGTTCGTACACCCGGGCAGCCAGGACCATACTTTCCTGATCATGGCGATTGAGCACGAAGTTGTGGTCGTAGCCTCCTTCGACTTTCTTGATGCGCGCGCCGATCTTTATCGGGCTGGTGAAATCCAGCGGCGTGCCCAGCACGGGCGCAAAATCGCCCGTTGGAATCAGCGTCTCATCACCCGGGGTGTATTTCTCCGCGTTGATGAAAAGCTCGTGGTCCAGGATATCCCCCTTGCCTTCGCCCGCCAGATTGAAATAGCTGTGGTGAGTTAGGTTGACCGGGGTCGGGGCGTCACTCACGGCAAGGTAATCCACGGCAAGGCTACCATCTTTACCTAACGTATAAGTCACGGTGTTCATCAGGTTGCCGGGATACCCCTCCTCGCCGTCAGGGCTGAGGTAGGTGAAGACCACCGATTCTCCCTCTGCCGTGTTCTTCGGGGTACCGTTCCAGACGACCTTATCGTAGCCAACAACTCCGCCGTGCAAGTGGTTGGGGTCGTTGTTGAGCGCGAGGGCGTATTCCTTCCCGTCGAGCGTGAATTTTCCCTTGGCGATTCGGTTCGCCACGCGGCCGCAAATTGCGCCGAAATAGGGGCTCTTCTCCCGGTACTCCTCAAGGGTATTGAATCCAAGCACAATGTCCCCGGGCTGCCCATTACGGTCGGGCACCTCGAGAGAGACCAGCGTTGCACCGTACTCGATGAGGACGGCCTTCGTGCCGTTGCCGTTGTCCAAGGTAAACGACCGCACCGGCGTGCCATCCGGCATGGCGCCAAATACCCCTTCGGTTATGCTGGCCGAAGCCATGCCGCTGCCCACCAACAGGGCCGTGCCAATCAACAAGTTACGCAACATCGTATTTCCCTCCGGTATCCCCACATGCCACAATGCGGTTGTCGGAAATCTATCGTGTCGTGCGTGGCTTTGCAAGCCGGCGCCTGGGATGGGAGCGCGGATAGACGATGGACAAGGTGATTCAGGAGGCGCGTCGTCTGCTTGCCTCATGCCAAAAGGTGGTTGCCCTCACCGGAGCGGGTATTTCGGTGGAGAGCGGTATCCCCGACTTTCGGAGTCCTGATGGGCTTTGGGCGCGCTATCCGCCTGATGAATACGCCACCACAGACGCGTACCTATCCGATCCGGACAAGGTCTGGAAGCTTTGGCACGAGTTGGCGCGTGACTTGCGTGGCGCACAACCCAATCCAGCCCATCATACCCTGGCCCGACTGGAGGCGGTTGGCCCCCTTAAAGCGGTGATTACCCAGAACATCGATGGTCTTCACCAACGCGCCGGCAATCAGGAGGTCATCGAGTACCATGGCAATGCTTCGCAATTGGTGTGTCTTGAGTGTGGGAGGTATTGTCCCATCGAGCCGGAGCTTGTGTCGGCTGTCGCTCCCCACTGTGAATGTGTTCCGGGGGCGCTGATGAAGCCCGACGTTGTATTCTTTGGAGAGATGATTCCTGCCCGTGCCATGGCGGAGGCGCAGCGGTGGGCTACGCGCTGTGACGCCATGATCGTCGTCGGAACCTCGGCGAACGTGTATCCTTGTGCTGGACTTCCCTTCACCGCCAAGGAGCATGGCGCCGCTATCATCGAGGTCAATCTTGAGCCGACGGAGTATACGCGGCGGATTACGGACTGCTTCATTCAGGGAAAAGCCGGGGAGCGCTTGCCTGAAATCGCAAGGACTGAAGTGTAAAAATTAAGGTTAGCTCTAGTAACGTTCATCTTATTCCAACATTTCGGGAGCTTTTGCCTGGACGTTCCTACCGATGCGTAGCTTTCTATGGGTAGTTTCGACTTCCTGGACTTGATGAAAATGGGGGAAGTGCCTGATTGACGCGGCTTTGTGAATATGGCACTGAAGTTGCTGTGATATAGGTCCCTTGGACGCAACCATTAACAGGAGTATGCGGGGTTACTATGAGCGGAAATAGCACACGAACAAACGCGATCACGAACATTATCAACCGCCCGCCGGTGGAAAGCACCTTTGATTTCGCGGCGGCGCCCACGGCCAAGCTCTTTGCCTCCAACGTGTTTGGCTTGCAAGTGATGGAGAGCATGCTCCCGAAGAAGGTGTATCGCTCCCTCAAGAAGACGATTGAATCTGGCCAAGCGCTCGATCCGACGACGGCTGACGCCGTCGCTGCGGCGATGAAGTCGTGGGCCATGGAGAAGGGCGCGACCCATTACGCCCACGTCTTCTATCCCCTGACTGGCCTGACCGCCGAGAAGCACGACTCGTTCTTCAATCCGGACGGACAGGGTGGCACGCTGGCGGAGTTTGACGGCAAGACCTTGATTCAGGGCGAGCCCGATGGTTCTTCGTTCCCGTCGGGCGGCATTCGCGCCACCTTCGAGGCGCGTGGCTATACTATCTGGGACGTGACCAGCCCGGCGTACATTCTGGAGAATCCGAACGGCACCACGTTGTGCATCCCGACGGCTTTCGTGTCCTGGAGCGGGGAGGCTCTGGACAAGAAGACGCCGGTGCTGCGCTCGATGCAGGCCCTGAACACTCAGGCCCAGCGCGTGCTGAAATTCTTCGGTAACGACGGCGCCTTTGTTTCCTGCACGGCGGGCCCGGAGCAGGAATACTTCCTTATCGACAAGAACTTCTTCTATGCCCGCCCTGACCTGATGAACGCGGGCCGCACCCTGTATGGCACCAAGCCGCCGCGCGGGCAGGAGTTTGAAGACCACTACTTCGGCGCCATTCCGGAGCGGGTGCTGGCGTGCATGTTCGAAGTCGAGCGCGAGTGCTTCAAGCTGGGCATCCCGGTGAAGACCCGCCACAACGAAGTGGCGCCCAGCCAGTATGAAATTGCGCCGGTGTTCGAGTACGCCAACCTCGCCACCGACCACCAGCAGCTCATCATGGTGAACTTGCGCCGGATCGCGGAGAAGTACGGCATGATCTGCCTGCTTCACGAGAAGCCTTTCGCGGGCGTGAACGGGTCGGGCAAACACCTCAACTACTCGATGGGATCGTCGAAGGCCGGCAACGTGTTCGACCCGGGCGACACCCCGGCGGAGAACGCCCAATTCCTGGTTTTCTGCTCGGCCATGCTGCGCGCCGTTTACCACCATGGCGACCTGTTGCGCGCCGTGGTGGCGACGGCCTCGAACGATCACCGTCTCGGAGCGAACGAGGCTCCGCCAGCCATCATCTCCATCTTCCTGGGCGATGAGCTCACCGAGATAGTCGAGAACCTTGCGAAGGGCACCCCGGTTAAGTCGCGCAAGGGACAGTTGCATGTCGGCGTGGATGTGCTGCCCGAGATTCCGCTGCACTCCGGCGACCGTAACCGCACGAGCCCGATGGCCTTCACCGGCAACCGCTTCGAGTTCCGTGCCGTGGGCTCCAGCCAGTCCATCGCGGGACCGCTCGTCGCGCTCAACACCATCATGGCGGAGTCGCTCGAGTATTGCGCGAACTTCCTTGAGAAGCACGACACGAGCAGCCGTGAGAAGCTCGGCGCCGCGGTGCAGGCCCTGGTGAAGGACGTATACCTTGAGTGCGAGAAGATCGTATTCAATGGCGACGGCTACTCCGATGAGTGGCATGCCGAGGCCGCGAAGCGTGGCCTGCCGAACTTGAAGACCTGTGCCGATGCGCTTCCGGTCATCAAGGCTCCCGAGACGGTGGCGCTGTTCCAGAAGTACGGCGTGTTGAGCGAGCGTGAGACCCTGAGCCGCTATGAAGTCTACGCGGAGCAGTACATCAAGACGATCAACGTGGAATGCCGCATCATGCTGGAGATTGCGAAGACCCAGATTTTCCCGGCGGCGATTCGCTACCAGAGCGAGCTGGCCGTGAGCCTGGCCAACCTCAAGCAGGTGGGCATCAACACCGACGCGGACACCCTCTCCTACCTGACCAAGCTCATTGCGGATCTGCAGGGCGCCATCAAGAAACTGGACGGCCTCTTTGCTCACCCGCATGGCGAGATGGAGGAGACCTGCAAGTACTACAGCGGCACCCTGTTCCCGGCGATGAACGAGCTTCGCGCAATCGTGGACGAGCTCGAGACCATCGTCGCGGACGACCACTGGCCTCTGCCGACCTATCAGGAAATGCTGTTCATCAAGTAGGCACCGCTACTCAATTTCCCACCGGGCGGCGCGATTATGCGCCGCCCGGTTGCTTTTACTGCGTGACCGATTGGCTGCAATCGCCTTGGCTTGTGGTATACTTCGCTGGGCATGCTTAGCCATGTGCAACCTCCACCTGCGAGCTTGAACCATACGCATGGATACCTCGAATCCCAGCGAGAAAAGTCATCCGCCGGATATTCGTGAACCACGCGTTTCAAGCCGTTCCCTCCTTATTCGCACCTGCGTTCCGCTCTTAACGGCGTGGCTGTGCGAGATGTCTTCGCGCGTGGCGTACACCGTTGGTTACATTGACGGCACGCAGCGGGACCTGTTTGGCATGACTGCTTTTGCCTTGCTGGCAGTCAGTTCCGTGATGCTCATCAGAAGCCTCCAAAGCGCGCCTTGGCTACGATGGATGGTGACCTCCTCAATAGGCCTGCTGTTTTTTGCCCAGCTTGGGGATGTCATAGACGAGTTCAAGTTTGCCCAGGCCTATCCCGTGCTTGCGCGCCGTCATCCGGTTCATCTGCTGATGGAGTACTGCATCTTCATCACCGGGGCGGTGTTGTTGATGGCGACTTGCTATACCGCGCTTATCGAGGGTGAGGTGCGCCGATCGCAGTTGCGCAGCCGACGCGCGCGCCTGGAGCGCAGCATCGCGGAACGGAGGCGGGCGGAGCTTCAGCTAAAGGAAGCCCGGGATCGCCTTGAAATGCAGGTGGAGGCACGCACGGCGGAGCTTGCGGATCGCAATATGCGCCTCGCCGTTGAACTGGCGGAGCGCCACCATTTCGAGCAGCAGTTGGAGGAGAAGCTCCGATACGAAGAGGGGCTCGCGGCCTGTTCACGGATCCTCGTTTCTGGCGGGAATCTTGCCCATGTTTTCGATGAGGCCCTGCGTCACCTCGCTCTGGCGAGCAGGACGGATCGCGTGTATTACTACCAGAAGCACGCCGCATCGGATGGTGGGGAGGAATTTACACTCGATGCTTTTTACGGCGTGGATGAAGGACGCACTGCCTTCATGCTATTGCCGCGCGACAGTTGGTCGTCACTGGAGAAGGGCGACCCGCTGATCCTCAACGACAGTGACTCCTGCGATCCTGATTTGCGAACCTCGTTGCGCGCCGCGGGCACAAAGTCTCTCTTGCTACTGCCCATTTTTCTGGAGGCGGAGTGGCGCGGGGTGGCTGGCTTCGAAGATGTGATTGAATGTCGGGACTGGGCAACCCATGAGGTGCGCATCCTCAAGACGGCGGGTGAGATCATGGGCGCCTGCAAGCAGCGTCAGCGCGCCGAGGATGCCCTGCGTCTGGCTTACGATGATCTTGAGCATCGCGTGGTGGACCGCACCCGTGACCTGACCATCGCGAACGAGATGCTCAACCAGGAGATTCAGGATCGTAATCGTCTCGAGCGCGACAAGGCGCAGTTGCAGGCGAAACTCCGGCAGGCTCAAAAGATGCAGGCCATAGGCACATTGGCCGGTGGCATCGCACATGACTTCAACAACATACTCGCGTCAATCCTCGGCTATACCGAGCTCGCATTGGATCGACTACCCCCGGGGCATGAGTTCCGGCGCTATCACGAGGAGGTGTTGAAGGCGGCGAACCGCGCGAAGGATCTCACCCACCAGATTTTGCTTTTCAGTCGACAGGCCGACCAACAGCGCAGCGCGGTGTTTCCACATTTGATCGCGCAGGAAGTGCTTGCCCTGCTCGATGTGACTTGCCCATCCAATATCGTGATCGAGCGGCGCATCAGTTCCGATTCGGGATGTGTTCTGAGCGATACCGTGCACATGCATCAGGTGTTTCTGAATCTTTGCACCAACGCGCAGCATGCGATGAAGGCCAGCGGTGGCACGCTCACGCTGACGGTGATGCCGCATGTGACGAGCGTGCCCATATCCACGATAGACGGGGAATTGCCCCCGGGAGATTACATTTACATTGCTGTTCGAGATACGGGCGAGGGCATCGCCCCGAATGCGGTAGAGCGCATCTTCGATCCTTTCTTCACCACCAAGTCCGTGGAGGAGGGGACGGGCATGGGGCTTGCCATAGTGCACGGCATCGTCACGGGGCAGGGGGGCGGCATTCGCTGCGAGAGCACGCTCGGTCAGGGAACCCTGTTCGAAGTCTATCTGCCCGTCTATCGGGGGCCGGTGGAAGTGGCGGTCAAAGGCAACGGACAGCGTCTGGCCGGCAGCGAACGGATTCTGGTGGTTGACGATGAGCCGCAGCTGGTGGAACTTTGGAAGGAAATGCTCGAACGCCACGGATACCAGGTGACGGGCTTTGACAACAGCCTGCGGGCGCTCGGTTATTTTCGCAACGCCCCCAGCGACTTCGACGTGGTGCTTCTGGATCAGACGATGCCGGGCATGACGGGGGTGGATGTGGCGAGGAATATTCTTGCAGAACGTCCAGACCTGCCCGTGATCATCGCGACGGGTTTTAGCGAGGTCATCTCTCCAGAGTTGGCGCGCGAGATTGGGCTGGCGGACCTCATTTACAAACCCATTCTCGGCAACGACCTTGCGCTTTCGATACGCCGCGCGCTCGACGCGGCCGTAGAGACATCGATCGAAGCGTAGCCACCTTGCCCGGGGCCCTGCGCGATTGCTATACTCGCGCGTATTCACCCGGCCGCAAGGCGCATCCCCGCGTCCCCCAAATCGGACAAGACCGTCCGGCGGCCCCTAATCTCGCAAGGAGCGTGACATGTCCATACAGCCCCACGGCGGCACCCTGGTGAACCGCATCCTCGAAGGCCCGGCCCTGGAGTCAGCGGTGGCGAAGGCCTCGACTCTGCCCCGCATTCAGGTGAGCGACTTCACCGCGTTCGACATCGACTGCATCGGCAAGGGTATCTTCAGCCCCCTCACGGGTTTCATGAATGAGGAAGAAACGCGCCGGGTTATGGACCACATGTCTTTGCGGCCCGGTGTGGCGTGGACGATTCCGATTTTGCTTCCGGTAAGCCAGGAAGACGCCGACCGGCTCAGCGTTGGCAGCGATGTTGCCATCGAAGATGACCGCGGAGAATTGGTTGCCATTCTTCACCTCACGGAAAAGTTCGCGATCGACAAAAAGGAAATCGCGGAGAAGGTATATCGTACGACCGAGGACAAGCACCCCGGCGTGGCCGTGCTCTATAGTCAGGGCCCCATTTATCTTGCGGGTGAAATTGACGTGCTCAAGACGCGCGAGGTGGACTTCCAGGAGTTCAACTTGACGCCCGCGCAGACGCGCCAGGCCTTCAAGGAACGCGGCTGGAAGCGTGTCGTCGCTTTCCAGACCCGCAATCCGATTCACCGCGCCCACGAATACCTGACGAAGTGCGCGCTGGAAATGTGCGACGGCCTGCTGGTTCACCCCTTGATGGGCACCACCAAGAGCGACGACATTCCTGGTGACGTTCGGATGGAGTGCTACCAGGTGCTTCTGGAAAAGTACTACCCGAAGGACCACGTGATGCTCTCCATCATGCCGGTGAACATGCGCTATGCCGGGCCGCGCGAGGCGGTGATGCATGCGCTCATCCGGCAGAACTATGGCGTCACGCACTTCATTGTTGGACGTGACCACGCCGGTGTCGGCAACTACTACGGCACCTATGACGCGCACTATATTTTCGATGAACTTGAGGAAGGTTCGCTGAAGATCAACCTGCTCTTCTACGATAACACCTTCTATTCGAACGTGACGAAGAGCATGGCTTCCAAGAAGACCTGCCCCGGCGCGGATGCGGACCATGTCTTCCTGAGCGGAACGAAGGTTCGCGAACTGCTCAAGGCTGGGCAGCGCCCGCCGGAGGAGTTCAGCCGTCCCGAGGTGGCCGACGTTCTGATTCGCTGGGCCCAGAGCGCGGGCTGAACCTTGCCGCAACGACCGCAGTTTTCTTAACGTAATCAGCGCCGGCGCCTGAACGGGCGCCGGCCTGTTTGTTGAAGCGCCGGGTCGCGAGGATTTCCGATGCTGGTTGGTGTAAAGACGGTCGCCACGGCCTACCCTGGATCGGCAGGGCATGTGGCGCGCTATCTCGACAATGTGATGCACGCCATTCGCCATGTGCAGACGGACACCCGTTTTGTCGTCTTCACAACCCCGGAGAATCACGACGCCTATGAAGGTTGGATGAGGGTGCCGGTGCCTCCGCCTTCCACATCCCTCCGCGGCCTGATCGGTCGGACAGACGGCTTGGAGGGGCCGCTGCGGCAAGCCAAGCCGGACGTTCTTCTCGCACCATTGGCGGATCCGCACCCCGGTGGGGCAGTGCCTCAGGTGTTGTATTCGCTGGACATCGCCGCATGGGAAAAGGATGCGTTGCCCCCATCGGACGAAGTAGCGGATGTGCGCACGATACGCAAGGCGATTGCGTCGGCGCGTTCACTCATAGTCACCTCCGAGTATCTTCGACGCCGTTGCCTTGAGGTCTTCGAGGCTCCCTTGAACAAGACGGTGGTGGCTCCCTGTGGCGTCAATCCGGTTTTTCAGCAGCCTTCACGCAGCATCGTCGAAGAGCCCTACATCGTCATCTTCGCCGATGCGCTGGCCTATCCCGTGTTGCACCTCGTGAACAAGATGATCGAGCACATCCGGGATGAGTATCCGCAT
This sequence comes from Candidatus Hydrogenedentota bacterium, assembly GCA_046047315.1. Classification (GTDB taxonomy): domain Bacteria; phylum Hydrogenedentota; class Hydrogenedentia; order Hydrogenedentales; family JAEUWI01; genus WGMK01. Next base: position 32,168 of record JBJOID010000111.1, read on the forward strand.
TCCTTCGTTGTGGTGGGGCCGGCGCACAGCGGCCGACAAGAGCCTTGGGACGACCAGGTGGTGCGTATTGAGAAGCTTCCAGACAGTTCGCTGGCCGGACTCTATCAGCACGCGGCGCTCTTCCTGAATCCCGGGGTCCACGATGGTGCGGCCCTGCGTACGATCGAGGCGCTTTATTGTGGTGTTCCCGTGGTCTGCGCCAAGTCAGGCGCGACCGTGGAACTCGTGGGACAGACGCCCGTCTATTACAACCCGATGAGTCCCGAGTCGATGGTGCAGTCGATGCGGCGCATTCTTGATGCGGACGAGAAGGAGCGCGCGGATCGCATCAACTTTGGACGCCAGGCGGTCACCCGTTACCGATGGGAAGACACGGCCTGGAAGGTGCTGGGAGCATTCAAGAAGAAGTAGCCTCTGTCTCCGTGTGGGCATCGGTCGCATGCTCGCCTGTCAGGTGTCGTGGAACCCAGGCGAACATCAGGCAGGCCGTGTAATACAAGGGGTAGCAGAAATAGGCATTCATGCTGCTCTCATCCACAAAACGCCAACGTGCCACGAATAGATCCGAGACGTAGAAAATAACGGCCGCCCCCAAGATTACGGGAGCGGCATCGTGTCTGCGAAGACCCAAGGCGGTCGTGAGCATTACCCCGATCACGAAGGCGTATCCCCAAACCAGAGGCTGTTCTCCTGCCTCAAGATGGGGATGGATCCAATAGAGCATCATCGCGCTTACTGTAATCGTAACGACCGCGGCGTAAGGCAATTTTGCCCGGGAAAGCCCAAGAGAGATAAAGCAGGCCGAAAAGAGCAGGTGGGCCAGGGCAAAGGCGGCCACACCCGCTTCAAAGTTTCCCGGCCCAAAGAAGTCACCCAGGGCGCAGGCTGCCAAGGCAGCCATCATCAACCAGCCTGTGCGTTTCTTGAGGGTACGGTTGGATAAGGCGACCAGCAAATAGCAGGCAGACGCTCCCCAGAGTCCAAACAGGAAGCAGGAGCGCATCCCCAAGGCATGAGATATCAGGGCCGCCAATACGCAAAAGACACCTGATAGGGTGAAGATCAAGGCCAGACGCGTCATTTCTTTTTCAAGATTAGGCAGTCGATACCGATCATGTGTTGCTGGTAGGCCTCGGGATTGGCTCCGGTAATCGTGATGCGCAAGTGGTTTTCCCCCTGGCGCAAGGCGTGCACGCCGAGATTCAAGGGCGGCTCCATGGGCTTTACCTCGGTGTGGTAGAAGTCAACGGGTTCGCCGGTTGAAACTTCGTTCAAATGTATGGCGCCTATGCCATAGTCGGGCGCCTTGGTAAAGACCGCAAGCACCTCATAGTCTCCGGCCTCGTCCACATTGAAGCCGAGCTCCAGTTCCGCTCCCGGCCCCGCCTGACTCCACCAAATCTGCTCGGCGTTGCTCCATTCCCATACATCGCTACTCTGCGGAACGGCTATCCCGGCCGTGCGCTTGATAATCATCATGTGTTCCGCCTCGATGGCTCCGGGGATTCGCTTGGTTTTTGGGGCCGGGGGGAGTTTCGGGATGGTCAGCATGTCGGCAGTAATCGGGGGAAAGTTGTCTGTGGAGTTCGCGTCGGCATACCAATAGCAGGTGACAGTCTGTGTAATGCGGGTCTCCTTCCAATGCCAAAGTTCCATGTCGAACCGGAATGATTTCAGGAAGGGGATATTGTCGGGTACCAGAAAACGGCTGACGCAGGAGTGGCCGAAATTTCCAGGACCATCTGCGCGGGGCTGGTTGTGGTAGGCGTGAGAGAACAAGTGGTTGTCGCACCACGCATATCCGAAGAAGTCCTCGGTTCCAGTTCCGAACCACTGCGGAAAGGTTGCGCCGTCAATGTAGATTTTTTCGTCTCCTTCCCCCCACCAGTCCTTAACGGGGTTGGCGATATGCAACATCACCCCCGCGAAGCGGCCGCGACCCTCGATCGAGGCGTAGTTCCAATCTTGCCGTGGTCGAGTGGGTAGATCGCTGCCGACGCGCCACTTCGCATGGAAATAAAGGGAGTCATCCGTCCATTCGTAGTCGTGGATGGTTGGGGCGAAGCCAAGCGTAACGGGCTCCATTCCATGATTGGTGACCCGGCACCCCACCTTATCTCGAAAGGGCATGGGCCAGCGGCAGTACAACATCTGGTTAATAGACCCCAAGGGCAGGGAACGAAATGGATTCAGTCCAGGGGCGGTCCCGAAGAAATCCCCGAACGGGGCCGATACGGTCTCCTTGCCGTCAAACTCGATCGTGAGCACGAGTTCGCGCAATGCTTCGGCCTGACGTTCCGCTTGGACCGTTGCCACCAATTGTGTGACCACCCCGGAACCGTTTTGCTCGGTCAATGTGATGGTCTCACCGGGCTGGACTTTGTAACTGGTGGTACTCGTTGCATGGAGTTGCGGGTGCTTAAGTTGATCCGCCGTCCTCTTGATGACCGTCTGATTCTTTTCCAAGATTTCAGGGGTAAGGGTTTCCACCACCGCCCCCGATTCATAGCGACGGTAATTGATGAGGTAATAGAAGTCGGGACTACTCGCGGTTATCTTGCATCGTTTCGCATAGGGTATGGGCAGATAGCTGTTCCAGCCCGCTCCCCGTATGCCACCAATTGGTTCAGGCGTGTAGGGGTTAACCGCGCCCAGAAACTCTGTCATGGGCGCTTCGATGACTGGCTCGTCTTCATCGTCGAGGTAAATGCGCAGTGTGCCGCCGTCCTGCGGATTGGCCGACCAGATGCGAACAACGGCGCCTGGTCCCTCCGCCTCCATCATCACCCATTCGGATTCCCCGTTGCGGCTCTCTTCGCGCAGGTGTTTGCCCCGGTCGCCGTTGGCAAACCAGTTCTCATCTGTAAGCACGGCGGGGTCCGTGGCGGCGCGGTCATAACTGGAATACTGTAGCGTCGTGTAGTGCGGCTCAGGGATGCGTGCGAGGTAATCCAGCTTTGTCATCCAGTCGAGCATGCTTTTCTGGGTGATGGGCGCATCCTCCGCATGGGAAGTTCCCAACAGAAAAAGCATACAGGCGAGCATTCGCTTCATGGAGGGGGAGTTCTCCTCGGTGTGTCGATCTTCCACTTAGGATAGCCGAAGGGCGCTGGCGTGGTATACTCCAAGCCTCCCCAAAACCTTGGTCGTGCGCTTCATGTCATCTTTGAAATCTCCTGTGATCTGTGAACATTTTGGCGAGTGCGGCGGTTGCCAGAGCCAAGACATGGCTTATGCGGCACAAGTGGAACAGAAGCAGTCGATGCTTGGGGAACTATACAAGGACTATTGGTCCGGGCCCATTCCTGTTGTTCCATCACCCGTCATCTGGAATTATCGGAACAAGGTCGATCCCGCCTTTGCGCCCATGCAATACCCTGAGCCGCCGCCCCCCGGTTTTCAGCGAGAGACCGTGCTCGGCTTCAAACGAAAGGGGCGTTGGTTCTGGCCCTTGGATATTCAGGAATGCCGTATCGGCCCGCCTCGATTGGGGGAGTTGCTTGGCGGGGTGCGTGCCTGGGTGAGGCAACGGGGTCATCACGCTTATGACCAGCGTACCGGCGAGGGGATGCTGCGTAATCTGCTTGTGCGGACTGCTCCTCGCACCGGGGAATCCATGGTGGTGTTGATCACCCGTAGTGGCGAGATGGACCTCGATGGCTTCGTGGAGGTCGTGGAGGAAAATTTCGGAGCGCTTTCCATTCAGCGTGGCACGACGGATCGCAAAGCTGACGTAGCCGTGACCGATACGCTCGAATTGCTGGCAGGGAAGGACACGATCACCGCGCGGATGGATATTCCGTCGACGGCAGGAATGTTGCCACTCCAATTCCGCGTGTCTCCCATGAGCTTCTTCCAGACCAACACGCTGGCCACGGAGCAACTCTACGGAGAGATTCGCGCTTGGGTGAGCGAGGCACCGGTCACAGAGTTGCTCGATCTATACGGCGGCAGCGGCGGTATAGCGTTCTCTTGCGCCGATCTGGCGGGACGCGTTCGCTCGGTGGAAGAGGTATTCCCTGCATCCGAGGATGGCCGCCACAATGCCGGTGTGAACGGTATCTCGAACGTCGAGTTCGAGACCTCCGACGTACGCGCCTGGCTGAAGCGTTATCTTCGCGAAAGGGTGCCGACTGCCGGCGTTACCGCCATCGTCGATCCTCCCCGTGCCGGGCTGCATCCCAAGGTGCTACGGCGGCTCGTGGAACTCGCCCCGGAACGGCTAATCTATGTCTCCTGCAACCCGAAGATCCTTGCTCAGGAATGCGCCGTGCTGGCCGCGGAGTTCCGCCTCGTGCGCCTTGTTGGCTTCGATCTCTTTCCTCATACCCGTCATGTCGAGACATTGGCGCTATTCGAACGCAAGTGAACAGGCTCGCATCTGGTGAGCGACCCGCCGAATTCGCTATGATGAAGGCAGCTCGATTTGCCTGTAACCCATCGGATTATCCATGCCCGTAGATCCCAGAGACCGTCTCAGTCCGCCCTGGTTCCTTCATTCTTTTCCCGTGGCTCGTTCCGTGGCAGAGGAGTTGGGGTTGAACCTGCTACCAGGCCTTGCCCATGTACAAGGACCGGACGAGGCGCGGGTTTCACGTCTGCTCTCCGAACGCCTGCATTCCCGGCGGCGACATCATCGTGCGGACGAGCGCCCCATTCGCGCGGGCGAAATCGCGGCGATGTCCCTCTTTCAGGATATTCTTCGTTTCTTGGTGGACGACTACACGCTTCGTCACAATCCGACGGTGTTGAAGCGCGGGCGGGCTGCGGGGGGCGGACGTGCGGGCGATGTCCTGTCAGCTGAATTGCTTGAGGAATTTCTCACGCAGTTCCCACCGGAAATCCTACTCGACAGACGCGGAGAAGAGACGAGTTTTCTTTACACTCCGTCGGCCGATCCCTTGTCGCCTCTTGATACTAGCCTTAGAGAATTGATCCTTCTCAGGCTGGCGAACGGAAATCCTGCGCTGAGCGGCTACCGTGAGCTATTTGATGAGCGCCCCCTCGCAACGGCGACGGTGTATCGGGCCTACCTTTCGGCGGTGGAGGTATTCCTTCGCAGCGAGCCGCCTCATCCCGAAACGGGCATGAGCCTTATCGACACCTTGTGGGCGCCCATACTGGCCAGTCCCGAGGACGTGGAAGGTCAGCTGGCCTATGTGCGCAAGCGCTGGAACCATTGGCTGCCCGCCTCTATCGTGGAGAGCCTGCTGTTAGCGCACGGCTATCTGCGTGAGGAACGTGCCATGCGCGGCCCCGGACCCGGGCCCGTGCAGGCGCTTGCCTTTGGCGGTGGTGCGGCGGGCTACCCAGAGTATGAAGCCTTCAGCGTTGATCGAGACTGGATGCCCAATGTCGTCCTTATGGCCAAGAGCACCTACGTCTGGCTGGATCAGTTGAGCAAGCGCTATGGCCGTCCCATCCAGAGGCTGGATGAGATACCCGATGAGGAGCTGGATCTGCTTGCCCAGTGGGGCTTCAGTTCACTGTGGCTGATTGGCCTGTGGGAACGCTCCGAGGCGTCACGCACCATCAAGCGCATGACGGGGAATCCGGAGGCGGAGGCTTCGGCGTACTCGCTTTACGATTACACCATCGCCGGGGACTTGGGGGGCGAGCCCGCCTATCAAAACTTGGCAGCGAGGGCGTGGCATCGAGGCATTCGGCTTGCCAGCGACATGGTACCGAACCACGTGGGTATTTTTTCCCGCTGGACCGTGGAGCATCCTGACTGGTTCATTCAATCGGGTGTACCGCCTTTCCCGGGTTATACCTTCAATGGTCCCGATCTTTCGAGCGACGGCCGCGTGAGCATCCACATCGAGGATGGTTACTGGAGCCGGAGCGACGCGGCGGTGGTCTTCAAGTTGCACGATCACCGCGACGGCCGCACGCGTTACATCTACCATGGCAATGACGGAACAAGCATGCCTTGGAACGATACCGCGCAGTTGAACTATCTGCTGCCGCAGGTGCGTGAGGCCGTTATCGAGACCATCCTCCATGTGGCCCGCATGTTCCCGGTCATTCGATTTGATGCCGCCATGACATTGGCCAAGAAGCACTACCAACGTCTTTGGTTTCCGAAGCCGGGAGATGCCGGGGCTATTCCATCGCGCGCGGAACATGGCATGAGCCAGGAAGAGTTCGACCGCATTTTCCCGGTGGAGTTCTGGCGCGAGGTGGTGGACCGGGTGGCCATCGAGGCTCCGGACACCCTGCTGCTGGCCGAGGCCTTCTGGTTGATGGAAGGCTATTTCGTCCGCACTTTGGGGGTGCATCGCGTCTATAACAGCGCCTTCATGAATATGTTGAAGATGGAGGAGAACGCCAAGTTCCGCCTGACCGTGCGAAACGTGCTGGAATACAGCCCGGCCATCCTCCAGCGCTTCGTGAATTTCATGAACAATCCGGATGAAGACACGGCCGAGGCGCAGTTTGGCAAGGGGGATAAGTACTTTGGGGTGGCGACCCTGCTGGTAACCATGCCGGGACTTCCCATGTTTGGCCATGGCCAGGTGGAGGGCTTGACGGAGAAGTACGGCATGGAGTATCGCCGCGCCTACCGGGATGAAGCGGTGGACCATGACCTGGTGCGACGGCACGAGGGGGAGATATTCCCCCTGATGCGACGACGCCATATCTTCAGCGGCGCGGACCACTTCGCCTTCTTCGACTTTGTCGCGCCGGAAGGCTGGGTGAACGAGAACGTGTTCGCCTATACCAACCGCTCTCGCGATGAGCGCGCGCTGATCGTATTCAACAATGCATTCGAGGAGGCGCATGGCAGTGTTCGGATTTCCTCGGCCATCAACGAAGGTTCCGCCGAGATGCCTCGCCTGCGTCAGCGTAGTCTCGCAGAGACACTGGGTCTGGACCTGAGCGATCAGTGCTATTACATCTACCGCGATTGCAGGAGCGGCTTGGAATACTTGGAGCATGCGCAGCGGATCGCGGACTTTGGGATGCACTTCCATCTCGGAGGATATGGCTGCCGCGCACTCATCGACTGGCGCTTGGTTCGCGATGAAGACGCATCCTGGGGTCGGCTTCACATGATGCTCGCGGGGAAGGGCGTGGCGAACGTGGACGAGGCCTACATGGAGATGGTACTTGCCCCGATACTCGATCCGTTTCGCGCCTTGATTGCACCACCGCGATTGCTCAGTCTGTTTGATGATTCCATGGACGACGACTTCATGCTGGACTTCAAGTCGTTCATAGTGGCGGTGGGGGAGCGGTGTGAGCGAAAGGTTTCCTTCGATGCGATGCTTGTTCGCGTGGAAGATGGATTGCGTTCTGTGAGGGGATTGGAGACCACGGTAACGCGTCTGAAATCCAAGGCTCTACGCGCTCGTTTCGAGACTTTTAAACCGGCAATGCAAAAGGAACTCCTTGCCGCCTGGGCTTTGCTTCGCCCGCTCGGTTCAATCGTATATGACCAGCCGGAGGATTCTGCGGCGGCCCACGTGACTACGGCCGCGTGGATGCACGAATGGTTTCTGACGCGGCAGCTGGGGCGTGTTCTCCATGAGGGAGCATCTTCGGGAATGTTGCGCGCCAGCCAGTTGCGATGCATGATTCGCAACCTCCCCGGATTGCTGGGACTTCAAGAGAGAGCGTGGGGCCCCTATCTGGACAGCTTGGCCTCGGACCCCGATTCCTGCGCCGCAATGGGTGTCAACCGATTCGGCGGACGGCGATGGATGGGGAAGGAACTTCTGGAACAAACCTTGGGCATGACGCTGATCGCATGCCTGCTGGAGTCCAGCCTGGGCGATGAGGAGCGGATCAACGAAGACCTATTGCTTCTCGCTCTCGACGACATAGAGACCATGGAGGCCGCCGCGATGGACGTGGGCTACGATCTCGATTGGTGGCTTGACGCGTTGAAGTGACTCTTGCTCTTTCGCTTGGCGTCTGTGCCGTGATCGCCTTGGCTAGGGCCGGAGCAGGGTCTCGATGTTTTCCAACGCCTTGTCGATGATCTGTTCCCCCGCGCCTGCGGGCACCCAGGATACGCTGGAGTCTGCGCCGTAGCCGCCTTCTTCAATGGCTTCCCTCGTTGGGAAATACATCTGGTGGCCATTGCAATACCCAACAAAAAAGGTCTCGGGGGCTTTGCTCTCTGCCTTCAATCGGACCGCGTGCGCCGAGAAAAACTCTCCGGAACCACCCACCAGCGCCAGTTCATTGTTGATGAGCACAGTGTTCAGACGGGGCGATATGGTGTTGTCGGGCAGCTCTTCCAGCATGGCCAACATTTCAGGAAAGAACATCTGCTTAAAGGTTCCCCGAATAAGGGGATTCTGGAGGTCGATACGGGTTTCAAACTCGAAGCGTTCCTCGGGCGTTGCCGCAATGCCAGGTGTGGCGGGCACGGCGGTAGTGATTTCCGAATTGACTTCGAGCACCGCTTCTCCCAGCTTCGCACCGAGCTCCTCGATTCCCTTTGCTCCCTGACCGTTGGGAGACATGTCGCCCGCCGCTCCCTGCAGGAAAAGGCAGGGTATTCCGGTGGCGTCGGTCACGGTCTTGGCCATGAAGTGGGGAAACTCCGAAGACCACCGGCGGTCCATGATATCGGCCCATACGGGATGCGCGGCAAAGTTTACCGCCATGGCAATGGGGGTGCCGTCGAGCTTGTCGAATCGAATGACTGCGAGTTCCGGGTCGCGCACAGGATTCGGCTTTTTGCTTTGGCGGTTCCGGTTGTAAGGAACATCCTTGGATGCCCAACCAATCCTGACCGGCACGGCCTTGGCGGCGGCCTCGTTGATGCAGTCGGTCAGGTCCTGCGTGAGCTTGTCAATGTATTTCAGGGCTTCGTCGAATTTGCCCTGACCCATGCCGGGTTTGTCCACGAATTCGATGACCGGCCCATGGTGGGTGTGGGAACCGGAGAGCAGCAGGTGCTTTACACCGCTGGCGGCCACTCCCGCGCGGATGGTGTCCATCATCTTGAAAGTGGGCGAGCGGCCAAGGTCGAGACCCATCAGGGCAAGCTTCTCGCCGCCCGCTTCGATCACCACGCACTTTGCAAAGAGCGGATCGCGGGTGCCCTCGGCGGGCAGATCGTGCCGGGCGCCATATCCCCACATCGGAAGTCCGGCGGGCGGAGTAATGTCGCGCTCCGCATACCCCGCCTTAAAATCCGCAGCCAATACCGGGTGCGCTGCGATGATCGCAGCAAGAACAATAAACCGAGCAATCATTTGTTTCCTCGTTTCTGAAAGTCTTTTTTGGCTTAAGCGTCGGCTTCCGCTTCTTGCTCCACTTCGAAATGCAACGGATACCAGCGGCCCATGGAATAGAGCCAACACAAGAGCGCAATCATGAGCGACCATTGCCAGAAAGGAATACGCCAGACGATTTCCGGTGCAGGGCCGCCGATGCTCTGTACCAGGGTCTTTCTGAGGTCGGGAAGCTGCAGCGCGCACACGAGAATCAATGGAAACACCAGTAGCAGGACCGATACCAGAATCTTTCCGGGATGGCCAATCAGCGACCGCTTCTCCGGGCTTGCGCCCCGGTAATAATTTGCGAGGATTGACCAGCTCAGGAACGCAACGACACAGTGTCCACCGAACGCCGTTACCGCACCGAAGCCGTGCATGACGCGCGAAAGCTCCTGACTTATGGGTCCCATTTGTCGCTCGTCAAAGATTCCCACGCAGGCTACTCCGACGAGGCTTAGTAAGCCCATCGCCTTAAGTACGGTCGAAGCGGTGTTGTTGAATCGTCCCACCCGAGCCGCAAGGTTGAGATGCCAGGGAATCAACAGGAGTGCGAAAAGGCAGAAGCAGCAAAGGAATATCCATGCACCAGGATTTCCCTCTGCGCGCCCCTGGCCCAAGGTGCTGATTAGATTGCGAAACGGCGTTGATGCCGAGACGCTGGAGTCACGGAATATCCACGCCAAGGCCAGCATTCCTTGGAACTGGATGATCAGCAGAATGCTGAGTATCTGCCATGCCCGGGGTGAAAACTGCCCAAGAAAAAAAGTTCGCAAACTCACTGGTCCCCGTTCCTTATTGCTCAACGTCCTAAACGCGTGATCAGTCGCCCCGCCTACTTCAGCGCCTCGAGCGGTATCCGCCAGCAGCGCACGCGATCCCGCTGCCAGGTGTACGTTAAGACCACGCCGCCGTCCATGAGTTTCATCGAAGGATAAGAGAACTCGCTCTCCTTGTCGGGGTCGTCCTCCAAGTGGGCGACTGTTTGCCATGTGGCGCCGTCATCGTTGGAAATAGCCAGGTCCAGCGGGGTGCGGTCTCCCCAGTTCCCGCCGACAGGGTTGTAGCAAAGCAAGACCCGTCCATCGGGAAGACGAACTGCTTCGATGCCGCTGTTGTTGTTGGGCAGGGTGGTCTTCTGCAGTGGTGCCCAAGTCTGCCCATAGTCCTTGGACTCGGTTTTCCAAATGAAGCCGTGCATGGTGCGCACCAGCGCATGCACATGTCCGGGCGTTGATTCCCAGAGGGTGGGCTGAATGCAGTTCATCACCCCCAGGGTTTCCTTATCCGCCTCGAAATCGGCCGAACGTGTCCAGGTCTTGCCTTCATCGGTCGAACGGTCCGCAAAGCTGCGCCACCCCTTGATTTCCGTAGAGGCGGGCGCAAGCCAGCTTCCGTCGCTCAAGATGATGGGTGCGCTGCGCACCGGGCCGCGTCCACCGTTATCGCCCGGAACGAGTTCCACAGGTTCACTCCAAGTGGCGCCATGGTCGGTGCTCTTCATCCAATAGGTCTGCCAGCCTGAAATTTCCGGTCCGACCTTAAAGAAGTGATAAATCGTATCATCCGCCCCGCGAAACAGCACCGGGTTCCAGTGTGCGGTCTCATTCACCTTGGCGATACGCGTTGGCTCGCTCCATTTCTTGTCGCTCAGGCGGGAAAACCAGATGCCCACGTCGGGGTGCTTTTCCTTGGTGCCGGCAAACCACACACTGAGGATATCACCGTTAGCCGCCTGCACCACGGATGATGCATGGCACTGCGCGAAGGGGCGCTGTTGTCCGAACACAAAATCCACCGCGCCGCCGGCTTCCCGCACCTTGTTGCCAAAGGCGCCCGGCCCCATGGCCGGTTGTTCCGCCGCCGCCCATTCCGCCATCAACAGCGCGGCGGTCAATATTCCCAGTCCAATCAATCGGTTCATTGCACAACTCCAACACTCTTGTTAAGACCCGGTTTCTGTATACTAATCATCAAGGAAGGGGTACACAAGGCGCGGGGTGTTGCTCCGGCTTGATCCGCTTCCAGGAGCCCCCATGACCCTTCGATCCGCCATCGCCGATCTCATCTCGCCCGAGGCCCTGCGCAGTGGACTGTTGGGACCGCGCCACCCGGAATTCGAGCTTGCCACCCGGCAGAGCCAGCTGCTTCGGGTGACTATTCTGTTAAGCCTTGCGCCATTCCTGCTCGCCATCGTGATTGGACGATTCCTCCTCACCCGCCAGTGGGAGGGCTTCATTGAGATGCTCATCCTGATTGCAGTGATGATGACCTATGAAGTATGCGTTTTCGTCGCCGCACGACGAGCGGTGTCAAGAGATCAATCCTTACCGCTATGGTTTTGGCAAGTTAACGCCGTCATTGAGTGCTTTTTCCCGACACTCGCGATATTGCTCTTGTCGGGCTCCGGCGTTATTCCCCCACATAGGGCCATTATCCTGCCTTGGGTGATTAGCTATTCGATCTTCATGGTGCTCTCCATCCTGAGTCTGAGGCCATCGATATCCATAACAGCGGGAATCACCAGTTCGCTTGGTTACGCCTTGTTACTCATCCATTCTCACATGGCTTTCGAGCGGCCGATCGATGACCCCTTGCCGCCGAACGTGCTGGTGATGGGCGTGCTCAATATCATGTTCGTTGGTGTTTCCGCAGCATGGGTGGCCTGGCGCATCCGTCGGCATGCCATGGCCGAGATCATCGAATCCGCCCGACGCCAAACCATCGAGCAGGACCTCGAAGTGGCGGGGCGAATCCAGCAGGGATTGTTGCCACAGGCTCCACCCATGCTGCATGGTTTTGAAGTGGCAGCATGGAATCGTCCCGCCGTGCATGCCGGCGGCGACTTTTACGACTGGATCACGCTGCCCGATGGTCGCGTGGCCTTGGTGCTGGCGGATGTCAGTGGGCATGGCCTTGGACCGGCCTTACTGGCTGCACTTTGCCGCTCCTATCTCCGCGCTGCCCTCGCTCAACATGAGGACCTCGGGCAGGCGCTGAACCTTGTGAACTCCCTGCTGTCGGAGGACCTGCCTGATGGCTGGTTTATCACCACGGTTGTGGCGGTGCTGAATGCGGAAGAAGGGAGCGTTCAACTCATATCCGCGGGCCATGGTCCCAACCTTCTCTTTCACGCCCTCGATAGTCGCTTCGATGCGTTCCCCGCAGATGCGCCGCCCCTTGGGGTGCTGAAGGCGTTGCCGCTGGGTGTTGGCCGGCGATTCAAGCTCGAAGTGGGGGACCTGTTGGTGTTGGTGAGCGACGGTTTCCACGAGTGGCCCGCAGCCGATGGGCAACGCTTCGGCATCGAGCGCCTTCAAAAAAGCATCTCGGAATCAAGGGAGGATTCCCCAACTTTGCTGATTCAGCGAATGCTTCATGATGTGGAGGGCTTTGTACAAGCAAGCCCACAACCTGACGACCTCAGTGCTATTGTGCTGAAACGTACCAATTTGAATGCCGTTTAGGGGAGTCGAAGCCATGCACAAACCATCGCCGCCTGGAGCCAAAGGACAGAAGCACGCTCTTCTTGGCAAATTGAAATGAACGCCACGGGAAATCCCCGCATCCGTGTTGCGGCCGCCATCGTCCGTGATAACGCCCTTTTCCTCGTGCGACACGAGAAAGACGGGCGCGGCTATTGGATGCTGCCGGGGGGTGGGGTGCAATGGGGTGAAGAAATAGAGGCAGCCCTCAGACGGGAGTGGGTAGAAGAAACCGGATTTGAGATAGCGGTGGGGGACTTGTTGCTCGTCAAGGAAAGCATCCATCCCGCGGGTGAACGCCATCTTGTGCATATGATTTTCGAGGGGGATATCGTCGGTGGCGCAGCCAAGCCCTCGGAAGACCCTCGGGTTGTGGAGGCATGCTGGGTGCCCTTAGCTGACTTTGCCACGCTGGACTTTCGCCCGGACATCGTTCCCGATTTGCTCAAGCTGCTGGATTCAGGAGGGAGTGCCAAGCATCGCTTCCTGCGAAATTCCTGGATGGATTGAGTCGTTCACGCCCATTGTATCCGGGGCTGAAGCGGGGTATCCTATTGCCGTGCTTGAACTTGCCCGCGTATTGTGGAGGTTGCAGCTTTGCGCGTTGCCGTTTTGAATCCCATGTTTGGCAAGGACTTCACCAAGTCCGCGCGCTGGTTCGCGCGCAGCCGTGGTCGCGTGCAGCGTCATCCAGACTATCTCGCCTCTGCGGCGGCGGTTCTGGAGCATGCAGGGCATGAAATCCTGTTCATGGACACGCAAGCCAAGAACATGCCGACGGATGTGCTTATACGGGATCACCTGAAGAAGTTTGCCCCGGACCTTTGTGTCTACCAAGCCACCACCCCGAGCATCTATGCGGACATCGAGTCGGCGCGCTTGTGCCGTGAGGCGGTGGGGGGGATGCACGTGATGGTAGGGCCCCACGTGAGCGCGGAGCCGGAGAGCACGCTACGCGCAGCCAACGGTGCGCTCGACGCCGTGGCGCGCCACGAGTTTGACTACACGCTGCGCGATCTTGCCAATGGCGTGCGAATCGAGGATTGCCTTGGCCTTTCCTACATGAAAGGCGACAGCTACAAGGAAAACCCGAGTCGGCCATACATTGAAGATCTGGACGAGCTGCCCTTCCCCGCATGGCACCACCTCGACATGAATGACTATTGGGACGGCGCGAAACTGTTTCCCTTCGTCACCCAGATTACCGCGCGCGGTTGTAGGTATCGCTGCTCCTATTGCCAGATTCCGCAGGTAATGAACGGTCATGGCTACCGTGCCCACAGCGTGGAGCGGGTGGCGGAGGAGATGCTCCACAATAAGCGCATCATTCCCGGGCTGCGCGAGGTGATGTTCGAGGACGACACGCTCACCATGCGCATCGCCCGTGAGCGCCTCATCGCGCTGTGCGAAGAGATCATCCGGCGCGACGTGAACCTGAGCTGGAGCGCCAATGCCCGCGTGGACCTGAACGACCTTGAAACGCTCAAGCTGATGAAGCGTAGCGGTTGCCGTATGTTGTGCGTGGGCTTCGAGTTTGGAGACCAGAAGATCCTCAACAATGTGAAGAAGGGAACCACGGTCGACCAGATGTACACCTTTGCCGAGAATGCGGCAAAGGCCGGCTTGCGCATTCACGGTTGCTTCATGATTGGCGGTCCCGAGGAAACCCGCGAGACCGCGATGAAGACTATCAAGATGTCGCAGGAACTCAAGATCGACACCGCCCAGTTCACCGGCGTTGTCGCCTATCCCGGCACCAGCTACTATGACTGGGCCAAGAAATCCGGCGCACTTATTCCCAAGGATTGGCGCGACTGGGTGACCGACGATTACGAGCAGGCCGCCACGGTGAACCTGCCCACGCTCAGCCAGGAAGAAATCGACGAACTGGTCGATATAGGTTTGCGAAACTTCTACTTGCGCCCCAGCCAGATGGCCCGCATGGCCCGCAACATCTCCTCATGGGCCGATGTGAAGGCCAAGTTCCACGGCCTCAGTTCCTTCGTCGGATACTTCAGCACCAACGGCCGCCGGAATTTCGTGGGCTTCACCGGTAACAACTGAGAGTTGGACTGATTCGCACGTAACAACACACGGCCGTGCTGGATTGGCGGAAGCAGGGACACGAGAGGACTGACGCTTCGCCGAAATAGAAAAAAGCTCCGCAATCGCGGAGCTTTGGTCTCGCATCCAAGACGCGAACAAAGGCAATAAATGGTGGGCGATACTGGACTCGAACCAGTGGCCTCCGCCGTGTGAAGACTCAGGATGCTACTCATAACCAATTGGCAGATGGTCACTTAGACCATGAGCAAGAATCCTCATGCAGTGATTCATGCAGTAAGTCGCCGGATTCACCCCCGGAAATGGACCTTTCCCAACTGGCAGCCATTCTGGCAGCCCTCTCCCCGGAAGCCCGAAAAGTCCTACGAGAAACGCTGGACGGACTGGATTGAGCAGGGCACCGGCATCGGCAGGTGCTTGGTGTGACGACGCAGGGAGAAAGGGCATGGAAGTCCACTGA
>JBJOID010000112.1:0-5639 GCA_046047315.1 Candidatus Hydrogenedentota bacterium
TGAGGTCATAGGTGATAACGACTTCGGTGCCCATGCCCGCGGGCTGCTGGATGAAGGAAACGTTGGAGACCGTGGGGCCTTGGGCCAGCGCGGCGGGCGCGGCGAGCATTGCAGTCAGCAAGAGGAAGAACATCCCCCTTGATCCCCCTTCGAAGGGGGACTTTTTGCGGCGCAGCGCCAACACGGCAAGGGCAGCGAACAGCAGCGCGACGGCCGCGGGCCAGGCCGTGACCGGCAGACTGGCCGCAGCTTCGACGACCGTGAAGGAGCCGCTGGCCGTGCCGAGGTTGCCCGCCGGGTCGAAGCCGCTGATGAACACATTCGCGGTGCCGAGGGGATCGCTCGCCGACACCGTGTACTCGTAGGTGAAGCTCGTGGCCTTCGCGCTGCTGACCAGCGTGGCGGCGTTGCCGTTCACCGTAACGTCCGGGTTGGTGTCCAGGTCTTCCGAAGCATCGAAGGAAATCATGACCGTGTCGCCCGCCGCCGCTTCCGACGGCGTAATCGTCAGGCCGCTGAACACCGGCGCGACGCCCACACCTGTCGCCGAGGCGCTGTTGTTGCCCGGGTCAATGGGATTGCCCACGGCGTCCTGCACCCCGGTCACCGTCAGGGTTACCGAAGCGCCGTCCAGCATCTCGCCTGCCGACCACGTCAGCGTGTACGGCCCGCTCCCCGAGACAGATGCCGGATTCGCGCCCAGCGTCCCCGCGCCCGTGCCCGACACCGCGTAGTTACCCGGCGTCTCCACGCCCGGCGCGAGCATCGGCTCGGAGAACGTGGCCTCGACGCTCGCCTCCGACGGCACCGAGATGCTGTCCAGCGAGGGCGGCACCGTCTCCAGCACGCCTACCGCCGAATCCCCGCTGCCCGACAGCGCGAACGCCCCCGAGCAGACCCCAACGAGAACGATCACCCCAAGCGCAACAGAACGAAACATGACACGGCCTCCCAAGAGTACAGTGAACACCTCAGGGGCCGGTACCGCTCGCCCCTAATCCTGAGCAGATTTGACACTTATGAGAGAATATACCATCCCCCCTCCCCCCGCAAGCGTCAAGTTAGAAATTTGTGAGCGCTTCGGCCGTCGCTGGCCACAACGGACATACGCGGGCCCCGGCGAGGGGGCACGCGCTAGTCCGTTGCGTTCGTCTTTCGCTCAGGCCGCCTTCTCTTCCGCCGCCTCAGCTTCCGGCTTTGCCCCGGCCTGGCCGATGCGCTCCGCCACGCTCTCGGCGGCGCGGCGCGCGGCGTCGGCCTGGAGGTGGGCGTAGCGGGTCGTGGTGGTGGGGCTGGCGTGTCCGAGCAGGCGCTGCACGTCGTACAGCGTCGCGCCGGAGGACACGCACAGGCTGGCGAAGGTGTGGCGCAGCGTGTGCAGCGTCGCGCCCTCGATGCCCGCGGCCCTGCACGCCGCGGCGAAGGGCTTGGTGGGGTTGACCACCGGCTGCCCGCCGCGCCTGCCGGGGAACACGAAGGGGTGCTCGCCGACCCGCGCCGCCCACATCTCCTCGACCACGGCGCGGGGCCGCGAAGTGCCCCTTTCCCAAGAAAAACATGGTGACCGGGCTGGGACTCGAACCCAGGACCACCGGATTAAAAGTCCGATGCTCTACCAACTGAGCTACCGGTTCACGGGGTGCGCGCGGCCGCGCGAGGGGGGAGAAAGTTCATCGGCGCGCGTGGGGGGAAGTCTACACGCCCTTGGCCTGCGAGGGCAAACCGCGCGCTGCCCGATGGCAGGCTACTGCGAACGAGAAACGCGTAGGGCGTTATCGAGCTGGCCGGCTCGGCGGCTGGGCTGCTTGCGCTGCTGGTCGTGGTCAAGACCGCCGCTGATCTGCATTCGCACCTGCGCCAACACCGACTCCCCGAGGAAGCGGCCGCTGGGAATGAAGCCTAACCCAGCGTCGAGAAGAACTCCCGGCGGCGGTCGTCGAACAAGTGGTTGTACTCATTGAGTTGCTTGTTGGCGGCGTCGGCCAGGTCAAGGGGGATCAGCCGCGCTTCGGCCGCGTCCGTGGGGGCCTGCGCAAGCGTCTCGCCCTTCGGGCTCATCACCTGGCTGCCTCCGGTAAAGGTGAGCGAGCGGCCCGCCTGCGTCTCCGTGCCGATGCGGTTGGCGGTGATGGTGAAGACCCGGTTCTCCACGCTGCGCGCGAACATGGCGCGCTGGCACCAGGGCAGCACCAGGTTCGACGGATGCGCGATGAGCGCGGCCCCGTCGAGCGCGAGGCAACGCGCCACTTCTGGAAAGAACCAGTCGAAGCAGACCATCATGCCGATGCGTCCGAGCGCGGTGTCGAAGGCGCGGGGGGGCACATTGCCCGGCGCGAACAAGGTCTTTTCCCGGTTGAAGAGATGCAGCTTGCGGTAGTTGTGCGCGGCGCCCGAGGGCTCAACGCACATCGCGCTGTTATACACCGCGCCGTCGCTGATCTCCGGATATCCGGCGAAGATCGTCAGGTCCGTGGATTCCGCAAGCTGGCGCAACAGGTGAAAGCTGCGCCCTTGTCCGAAAGGCTCCGCAGCGGCGCGCGCCGTCTCTGCGTCCACAAAGTCGTACCCCGTGAAGGCCAACTCCGGAAGCACCAACAATCCCGGCCCCCGCAATCCCGACACGGCCTCACGAACACACTCCGCGTTGCGCTCCCAGTCCCCGTAAATCACCTCATACTGAAAGTAACCTGCCAACATGACTCCGCTTTCATCCACTCGTTGCGCAACTCTCGCGCGCCATGGTAGCAAATGCGGAGCGGTGCGTTACCGTCGCACCGCTTGCTGTGCTATCCTTGCCCGCTTTTCGAATCAGAGAGAGGTTCATCGACCATGGCGGACAAGTTTATTTTCACGATGCTGGGCCTGAACAAGAGCTATGGCCAGAAGCAGGTGCTGAAAGACATCAACCTGTGCTTTTACCCCGGGGCCAAGATTGGGATCGTGGGTGAAAATGGCAGTGGCAAGACGACGGTGCTGAAGATCATGGCCGGGCTGGACGATGCCTTTCAGGGGCAGGCGGACTTGACCAAGGGCTACACGCGGGGCATCGTGTTGCAGGAGCCGGTGCTTCCCGCCGACGCCACGGTGCGCGAGGTGATCGAGTCGGCCTTTGGGGAGACGCAGCGGCTGCTGAAGGAATTCGAGGCCGTGAGTGCGCAGCTGGGCGAGCCGCTCGACGACGACGCCATGCAGAAGGCGCTCGACCGCATGGCCGAATTGCAGGACAAGCTGGACGCGGCGGACGCGTGGAGCCTTGACCAGAAGCTGGACCAGGCAAGCGAGGCCATGTGCCTGCCCGAAGACGACCGCGTCATCAGCACCCTGAGCGGCGGCGAGAAACGGCGCGTGGCGCTTTGCAAGGCGTTGTTGGAAAAGCCGGACCTGCTGCTGCTGGACGAGCCGACCAACCACCTCGACGCGGAAACCATCAACTGGCTGGAAAACCAGCTGCGCGAGTATCCCGGCACGGTGCTCATCGTCACCCACGACCGCTATTTCCTCGACAACGTGACGAAGTGGATCCTTGAGCTCGAAGGCGGGCACGGCATCCCATGGGAAGGGAACTACTCCAGCTGGATCGAGCAGAAGCTGCAAAAACTGGCGGGCGAGGAGAAGAAGGATTCGCCGCGCGGCAAGGCTTTGCGCAACGAGCTGGCGTGGATACGCATGAACAACAAGGACCGGCACGACATGAGCCGCCAGCGCCTCGCCGAATACGAGCGCCTGGTGGCGCGCGAGGAAGCCAACAGCAAGCAGGACAATGCCGTCATCCAGTTCGCGCCCGGGCTTCCGCTGGGCGATCAGGTTATCGAGTTCAACGACGTGAGCAAGGCCTACGACGGCCGCAAGCTGCTCGACCATCTCAGCTTCCGCGTGCCCAAGGGCGCGGTGGTGGGCATCATCGGGCCCAACGGCACCGGCAAAACCACGCTGATGAAACTCATCATGGACCTCGAGAAGCCCGACTCGGGCGAGGTGAAAGTGGGGCAGACCGTCAATCTCTCCTATGTGGATCAGGAACGCGCCGCCATCAAAGGTGACGTGAGCCTGATTGATGAGGTGGGGCAGGGGCAGGCCGAGATTCAGCTCGGCAAGGTCTCCGTGCCGATCCGGCAATACCTGTCGCGCTTCGGCTTTCGCGGTCCCGACCAGCAAAAGATGGCGAAGGACCTGTCCGGTGGCGAACGCAACCGCTGCAACCTGGCCAAGCTGCTGAAAGAAGGCGGCAACGTGGTGCTGCTGGACGAACCCACCAACGACCTCGACGTGAACACCCTGCGCCTGCTCGAAGAAGCCATCCTCAACTTCAGCGGCTGCGTGCTGGTCATCAGCCACGACCGCTTCTTCCTCGACCGCGTCTGCACCCACCTGCTCGTCTTCGAGGGCGACGCCCAGGTCCGCTGGTTCGAAGGCAACTTCCAGGAATACGAAGAGTGGCGCATGAAGGAACTCGGCACCAAGCTCTTCGAGAATCGCCGCGCACGGTACAAGATGGTGGTGAAGGGGTAGGGGCGTGGCTTCGATGAGATGCAACTTCTGACCATAGAGCTGTATTATTTAGTCATGGGCAAGACTGAGCAATATGAAGTTCAACGGCACAAGCTCGCCGCTGCATTTCGTGGCGGACTGGCGTTTGGACTGCCAGCTTTTGTTCTATTTACGTTCGGAATTTTCGTGCATCTTGGAAAAGCTACTGATTACTTCCAACTTACTGCAATTCTTTGGCCGCATTTGTTGCTATTGGTGGGCATATATTTCGCTGCCCATGTGCGAGCCGATAGGCTGTACATCTCGGTTGTGCTCACGTTGTTCGGATCGTGGGGTCTACCCGCCGCCATCTTCGTAGCGCTTTTTGAATTCCCTGAGTCAGTTGGGAACTCGTTTTGGCTGCCCCAATGGGAATATCTGCTGAATCTAAACGTGTGGTTGGGGGCTATCACCTTTGCAACGTCATGTATCGTCATGGCTGTTTGGTGTGCAGTTAATCGGCGTAACGTGAGAGCTGCCCTGACCTCCCTCGTTGCTGTCCTTGCCATCGCTGCGCTGCTTCCAGGATTCACAGAGTTCTTGTATGCGCATCATCACGTGTGGACCTTGGAAAGCCTAATTTCGACAGCCTGGATCTTGCCATTATCCGGGTTGAACCCGTACCGTTTTTTTGTATTTATGAGTTGTATTGTAACTCTAGTACTGGCGACATGCATTCTGCTTTCGCGGTGGCGTCGCGACCACAGGTTGTGGGCAGTGGTGCCAGTCATTGCGTTGTCGGCAATCATAATCTTTATAATATGTTCATTCGTTCCCCACTTTTCGGGGGTTCCAAGTCTTGAATTTCGGGGAGCCGTTAATGCCTATCGAAAAATCCTGTCCTTTGCAGGATCCGCCATCCTAGTGATTTGGACCATTACGGGGATGGTGGTCGGGACACTTCTTTCAACGGTTCCAGTTGATAAGAATGTAACTTATGGCAGATGAGCGAACTCGGCACCAGGCTCTTCGAGAACCGGCGGGCTCGTTACAAGATGTTGGAGAAGGGGTAGGTGGGCTCGAGTCTGGACTCAGCACTCGAGAAAAATGAGAGCCGACAAATTTCGACGGGCTTTGCTGAAATAACCCCATTACCCAGAAATGTTTGCTTG
>JBJOID010000113.1:0-5282 GCA_046047315.1 Candidatus Hydrogenedentota bacterium
CATCGAAGGCCCCGGGCGTCGTACGCCCGGGGCGCCTGATGTAAATGTCATTTCCCTAAAGTATCCTCACCGGAGTTCGCCGCGTGGATTCCCGCCCAGGAAAACGCACGGCTTTTTTCGGAGTGAGGAACAGCGCGCTCTTCCGGCCGCCCCTGCATTGCCAAGCGGTTGGCACGGGGGACACAACCAAGGCATCCCCGGAATGCCGCCGCAATACACGGCCGACGAGCGAACCTCCACACGGCAAACGCCGCAGGATCGGTTCAAACGCTGCTCCGTGCGGGTGAGGGAGGCGCATGAGGGGACAAGCCTCGAACAAGCCTGAATACGGAGGGCGGCGGGTCCACATCGGACGCCACCGGAAGGGGGCACAGTGGGGCTAATACGTCCAGCGGAATGCGGGCGCGACGAAGGGGGGAGAGGCCGTCCGCATGAGGCTGGGGAGGGGCAGGTAATGTGAGTCCCTCGGGAGCGCCCGGTTCTTTGCCGGGCTCTTCAGGCGCCGTGGTCTCGCCTGCCTGGTTGAGAATGCTCTGAACATCCAGAATGTCGACCACGCCATCGCCATTGACGTCCGAGAGTTTGGCATTGGCTTCCGGGCTAAGCAGCTCGGCGATGGCGATTTGCAGGTCAAGGATATCCACCGCCCGATCCCCGTTGGTGTCGGCTGCCGGAGACGCCACACCGAAGGCGGGGGCGAGGCCTGCCGCCAGCAGGCAGAAGGCACTCGCCAGATGGATAAACCCTTGTCGCGGGATTAGATGACTCCGGTCTCAAGGGTACCACCACGCCGGAATACTGTCAATCAAAAGGATGAATGGCGCATCGCAAGAAGGCGCGCAGCTTACCTCACGAGTGCGGGAAGAGGCAGTGAATGAATGGCTGGATTTGCGGGATATGCGATATTAGCAGAGGTTAGCCATGGCATAGTCAACGGCATTCTGGAAAATGCGAAGACCATCTCCCTCGGCTGGTCCGGGGCGACGCGTCCACTGCGGATGATTGGTCCTGTCGAGAAATGCCTCGGGGTGCGGCATCAAGCCAAAGACCCGACCGCTCGGATCGCACAGTCCGGCCACATCGGCGACGGCGCCGTTCGGATTCATTGGAAACTCTCCCCCTGCCGAGCTGCCATTGGGACGGGCATAGCGAAGCGCGACTTGACCGTGGGACTCCAGCGCTGCAAGCTGTTCATCGTTCGCCGGGATAAATTTACCTTCGCCATGGCGAACAGGAGATTCCAGCAAGGCAATGCCTTTGAGCCAAACACAGGGGGTGTTGGGAACAACGGCCAAGTGCACCCAACGATCCTCGTATCGGTTTGTGTCGTTATGGGTTAGCGTGACTTCCTGCCGCAGTCCCCCTTGGGTGCGAGGAAGTAGACCCATCTTGACCAGCACCTGAAAGCCATTGCAGATGCCGATGACCAGCTTGCCGTCATCGACGAATTTCTCGAGCATTGCCCCCAAACGATAACGAAGGCGATTGGCAAGGATACGGCCCGAGGCGATGTCGTCTCCAAAGGAGAATCCACCCGGCACGGCCAGAATATGACATGCGTCGAGTAGAGAAGGCGTCGCGATGAGGTCGCTCAGGTGGACCTGCCTCGTCGAGGCTCCTGCGCGCGCGAAGGCCCGCTCGGTCTCGTCGTTGCAGTTGATGCCGAATCCGGTGATGATGAGTGCCTTGGGCATGGCGGTATTAACCTTTTCTTCCAATGAGAATCACCACCGCATCGTCCCTTGCCACGCTGCCTTAAGATCGACAAGGTTCGCCTCCAACCAGTTCTCCGTGCCGCGACCGATACGTAGCAAGTTGTCCTCCCGCACCTTGCCGAGCCGATAGGCGGGGCGTCCTGACATCAGGGACTCGAAGGCGGCGCTTTGGCCCGGGCGCACGGTGACTACGAAGCGGCTGGCGGATTCGCTGAAGAGGGTCTCGCCGGGGGATAGCTCGGAGAATGAGCAATCCACATCGAGACCGTAACCACCGGCGAAAGCAGTCTCCGCAAGGGCCGCCGCAAGGCCGCCGTCCGAACAGTCGTGGCAGGATGCGACAAGTCCCTGCTCGATCGCCATGCCGAGGCGTTCATAAAGCGGGCGCGCCAGACGGGGATTCACCACCGGCACCTGACCTCCCCGTATACCACGCAAGCTAAAGTATTCGCTGCCGCCCAGTTCAGGCCGGGTATCACCGAGCAGATAGAGCGAATCGCCGGGAGACTTCACCTCCATGCTGACGCATTTGGTCACGTCGTCGATTATGGCAGCAGCGGTGAAGAGGACGGTTGGCGGGATCGAGATCTTGGTGCCGCCGATCTTGTAGTCGTTCTTCATGCTGTCTTTGCCGCTAATGAGTGGAATGTCGTAAGCAACGCAGGTGTCGTAAAGAGCTTCACAGGTGCGCACCAATTGGGCCAGCTTGTGGCGGCCATCGGGCGTTTTCTCACTTTCGACGGGATCGGGCCAGCAGAAGTTGTCGAGCCCGGCAATGGTCCCGATCTTGCCGCCCACGGCGACGACGTTGCGCACGCCTTCGTCGACGGCGTTGGCCATCATGTGATAACAATCGAGGTCACTATACTTCGGGCAAATGCCGCAGCCGATGGCGACACCCTTGGGAGAGCCGGGCACGGGGCGCATGACGCCCGCGTTACCGGGGCCGTCGTTCTCCGCGCCTTGAAACTGCTTGAGCACACTGGTGCCTTGCACTTCATGGTCGTACATCCGCACGAAGGTCTCCTTCGAGCAGACGTTGAGTGAGGAGAGCACCGACTTCAGTGAAGCGGTAAGGTCGGTGTCTTTGACTTCGATGTGCGGCGCAGCGTCGCGTGGGCCAAGCTCCGCCTTCAATTGCATGCGGGGTACGCCATTGTGCAGGAAGTCCATCGAGAGTGATCCCGCCAGCTTCCCCTCGAAGTAGCAATCGATGCGGCCAGAAGCGTTGAATTTGCCCAGGTCGGTCGCCTCGACTTCGCGCCGCTCGGCAAGCTCGAGGAAGGCCTCCAATTTCTCTGGCGGCACGGCCACGCTCATGCGCTCCTGCGCCTCCGACAGGAATATCTCCCATGGCGCGAGGCCAGGATACTTGAGCGGTGCGCGGTCGAGATACACCTCGACACCGCCGGGCTCGCGCGCCATTTCGCCAAGGCTGGACGAAAGTCCGCCCGCGCCGTTGTCCGTGATGCAGCTGAACAGCCCGAGATCGCGCGCCTCCAGAAGGAAATCGGCCATCTTCTTCTGGGTGATGGGGGCGCCGATTTGCACTGCGGTGGCGGGGGAGCCTTCGTGGAGTTCCTCGCTGGAGAAGGTGGCGCCGTGGATGCCGTCCTTCCCGATTCGCCCGCCGACCATAACGACGATATCGCCGTCGCGCGCGGCCTTCTCATGGGCCGGTTTTCCGTCCACCAGTGCGGGGCTGATCCCGCCCGTGCCGCAAAACACCAACGGCTTGCCGAGGAAGCGCTCGTGAAACACGATGGCGCCGTTGAGGTTGGGAATGCCGCTTTCGTTCCCGCCATCCTTAACGCCGCGATGTACGCCACGCAGCACGCGGCGTGGATGCAAGAGTCGATCGGGAATGTCCCCTTCGTAGAAGGGGGAGGCGAAGCAGAACACATCGGTGTTGAAGACGCACTTGCATCCCATGCCGGCGCCCAGGATGTCTCGATTGACCCCCACGATACCGGTCATCGCGCCGCCGTAGGGATCCAGCGCCGAGGGGCTGTTGTGGGTTTCGGCCTTCAGAGCAAAGAGGTGATCTTCGTCGAACCGGATCAGGCCCGCATTGTCATGAAACACACTGACGAGCCAGTCCACGCGCTTGCCCACCACATCGGTGGTGGCTTTCACATAACTCTTGAAGAGACCGTCAATGGTCTTGGTGGAGCCATCGGGCGCGGTGTACTCAATCTCGGCCGCGAAAATCTTGTGCTTGCAATGCTCGCTCCAGGTTTGCGCGATGATCTCAAGCTCGATGTCGGTTGGGTTGGCGGGAAGTCCCATGGCGACCCGGCAGGATTGCACCTCCGGATCCGCATAGTAATCGCGGATGGCCTGCATTTCCCGCAGGTCCAATGCGAACATGCGATCCTGACTTAGCTTTTGGAGTCCCGTGTCGTCAAGGTCGAGCGGAATCTGCTCGACGCGGACCTCGCTGCGTTCCGTAACCACGGGCAACGGAAGGAGGGCTGGGTCGTTTCGATGCTTCAGCTCCTCGAGAGAGAGCAGGGTCCATTGTTCGATGAGGTCATTGGCGAGTGCTTCGCGGGCGATGCGCATGCCTTGCTCACGAGTCGCGCCGCTCAAGGCATAGACGTAACTGGTGTAAACCGCTTCGCCCTCGGCGAGCGGCCGCCCCAGCGTGTCGGCAATGCCCTCGGCCGCACTGTGGCCCACATTATCTGTGACACCGGGACGGAAGCCCACCTCGATGACGAAGTCACAGTCGGTGGCGAGATTAGCGTCGATGGCCGACACCTCGATGACCGGGTCCGTGAACAACTCTGTCCGCACCCGTTCGAGTTCTTCGGTCTCCATGCGGGCGTCGATGGTATAAACACGAATTACCCGTATCCGGGAGACCTCGATATGCAGGTCTTCCTTCAATCGCTTGCGCAGGTTCTCGCCCGCCGGATCCGGCCGGTGGGGGGCCATGGCCACTTCAATTCGATGGGGCATAGTCCACCTTGCCTGTGTAATCCACACCCTCGCCCTTGGTGACCGTGCCGATACGCCAAGCTGTGCGTCCCGCCAGGGAGACCGTCTCGATCGCCTTCTCAGCCTGTCGTTCGGGTACGACGAACAGGAAGCCTGCGCCCATGTTGAAGGTGCGAAGCATTTCCCGCTCCTCGACTCTCCCCGTCTGCGCCAGGTAACGGAACAGAGGACCGGGTTTCCACGAGGTGAGGTCGATACGGGCGCCATGACCCTCAGGCAGGCAGCGGGGAAGATTATCGGTGATCCCTCCCCCCGTGATGTGGGCCATGCCCTTCACTTCCACCACCTTCATCACCACCTGCATGAGCTTGGCGTAGGAAACGTGCGGCTCCATCAATACCTCGGCCACGGTCTTCTCGGTGAAGCCCGGCATGGGCTCGTCCACCCCGAGACCTCCGACCTCAAACACGATCTTGCGCGCGAGGCTGTATCCGTTGGTGTGCAAGCCTGAACTCGGCAGCGCGATGATGGCGTCCCCCTCATTGATGCGCGCGCCGTCAATGATTCTCTTGCGGTCCACGATGCCAACGATTGTGCCCGCAAGGTCGTACTCGCCTTCTGCGT
>JBJOID010000114.1:0-17698 GCA_046047315.1 Candidatus Hydrogenedentota bacterium
AAGGACGACACCTTCTACGACTTCGACTTTGCCTTCGGGCAGGGCACTGCGCAACGTCCCGAGGACGAGCAACTTACGAGCGCGCCCGATCCCGGCAATGGCTATTTCCTCGCGATGCGCACCACGTCGGCCTGGGCGCGCGGTGACAGCTTCTCGGTGCGCGTCTACAGCGCGCAAACCCGCTTCCTCCAGTTCTTCGATCCCATTACCTTCCAGCCCTTCAATCCCCCGCGGATAGGCACCCCGGCGCCCGGCGACAATTTCAACCCCAACTTTGCCGACGGTCCGCTGGACACGGGTACCTACACCTCGTCCTTCGGGGTGGTGGACATTCGCAGTCCGCGCGAGCCAGAGACCCGCTTCAACAACTGGAACTGGCCCAACTACCAATACACGCCGCGCGCCGAGTTTAACCGCTTCCGCTTCAACGCGGTCGGCCTCACGCTGGAGAGTTATCTCGGCGAGCTGATGGACGTGCGCGACCTGATCTCGATCGAGAACTGGACCGCGCTGCTCGGCATCGATCTGCACGGCACGGCTACGGGCCAGTTCCTCCAGGCGCAGCCCACCGAGCTCAACATCGTGCTAACCGACGTGGGCGCGGATCCCTTCGGGCCTCCCGGCAACGGCGGCTTCGACCCGCGCAACGGCCGCATCGAGGACTTCACCTCCAACGTGACCACGATTGGCGAGGACCGCACGCTCGCCATCGGCGACGACCACACGTTCAACGGCATCGGCCTCTTCTCCGACCAGAACAACAACGGCATCTTCGACCGCCCCGAGCCACGCGCCGAGGGCGTGGGCGTCACCATTCAGGGTGACTTCCCGATGTACGTGTTGACATCCACCTTCAACGACTTCGTCGTGCCGGGGCTACTGGAGTGGGAGTACGTGCCCTTCCCGCCCGGCGGCGGCGACCCGTGGTGGAAAGCCAAGATTCGTTTCCTTGGCGGCGCCCGTCCGGGTGACTTCGCCCTGGACAACACCGCCGGTACCATGGAAGGCGCTCCCGACGAGTTCGAGCCGGGCGTGCCGCGCCCCGACTACTTCGTCGTGATGCGCGCGGACAGCGGCTTCCGCGACATCGGCGGCCTGCCGGCGGACGGCACCGCGATGACTTTCGGCGCCGAGATGCGCCCCTTCATCGAGCCGCGCCGATGGAACCCGCAAGACGGCGGCCACTGGGACGGCGGCCTGTGGCTCGGCAACTCCTGGGCGGGACGCGAGTTTGCCCAGGTGGGCAACCGCTTCGCCATCCTCCAGCCGCTCGAGTTCTGGCAGGACGATCCCCGCCTCGACTACGTCTGCGAAGAGGGCGTCTACCCTTGCCCTGCACTCGACCAGAGCAACCGCACCTATGCCTGGTGGACCGACCGCACCCAGAACCAGACCACAGTCAAGCCCATCAAGACGGGCATCGACGTGCATGACCTGGTGCTGACCTACAGCACGAACAACAAGTACGCTAAGGCGTCCCTCATCAGCGAACGTCAAGGCCGCGACGCCTTCGTGTTCTTCCAGGATCCGCCGAACATCATCACCAGTTCCATAGACTATGGCAACGGCTCCTTCCAGGATGCCTTCGGCATTCTAGAACTGAACTTCTTCCAGTGGGACAGCGCCTCTATCGTTCCCGACATCATCTTCGGCGTGGACGACGTGTTCCTTCCCGAGCACTACGCCTATGAGACCGTGCCTTTCCGCATGGACGAATTCGCGCTGGACCCGCAGCTGCGCGAGCCGCGCTCGGTGTTCTTCCCGACACCGGCCGAGCAGCCCACCCTGCCCGACGCGGACACCTGGCCCCCGGCGCGGGAAGCAGTCGCCTTTGGCGAAAGCAGCTATGTCTATCTTGAGAGCGAGGGCGACGTCGCGAATGAGCCCTATCTGCCCGCGTCCACCGTGGGCAGCGAGGCCACCTACGCCGACGACGTCTACGTGTTCGTGGCAGAAGACTGCAACAACTGCTCGCCGGTGCAGCCCGGCATGTGGCTGGTGGATCGCTACGGCGCGCGCTTCCCAATTGCCTCGGTGAGCGGCAACCGCTTCACCCTTGAGCGCGGCCACAACGCCTATATGGACCGCAACCTGCGCTTCTCGGCGGGCCTCGTCAACCTCCCGGACTACCCCTTTGGCGTGCCCGTGGGCGAACAGTTCGCCGTGCGCCGGGGTCGCTGGATGGTGGTCGAGGACGCCATCGAGCGCACACAGTACACCCGCCAGCAGGACTGGCCCGCCGGCTTGGCCAGCCAGGGCGGCACACGTGCCGCGCGCATCCTCAAGCAAAAGGTGGAGGTGAACTCGCAACCCACCGCCATGCTGGGCATCAACCTCGCTGCCGTGGATGACCCGGTGGTCAATGCCAGCAACACGATTTCGCTGAACAGTGTCACGGTCGCCTTCTGGGGACCGGAGTTCACCAGCAACGATCTCAACCGCCTCGACCCCGATGGCGCGCTGAATCTTTCCGGTGTGCTGCTCTACGAAGACACGAACACCAACGGCGCCTTTGATGGCCCGATTCTCGATCCCTTCTCCGGCACGACGCTCGTCTCCGGCGGAGACAATATCGTGCCGCTCGAACCCGGCAGCCTCGGATGGCAGGGCACGGGGCCGGAGCCCATTGATCTGGACGGCGACTTCATCGCCGACGATCTGAGCGGTGACGGCGTCATCGTGCTGAACGAAGCCGAGCAAGAAGCCAACGCCGACAACCCCGACTACGACGGCTTCCTCGACCTCGCCTGGGTGCTGCGCCTTGAACCCGCCGCCAAGTGGACCGTGCCCTTCCGTGATCCGGGAACGAGCGATATCTCCATTCCGAGTTTCAAGGCTTCAACGTTCAACACTTGGCCCAGCTTCTGGACCCAGCAGCCCACCTTCCTCGACCTGGCCGACGCGCCCGCCGAGGACAAGCTGGCCAAGGCGCTGAATCCCGATGGCGAAAACGACGGCGACGACTTGTTCGTGGTGGTGCGCACCTCGAACACCATCTCCGCCTTCGAGCAGTTCCGCGCCTTGATTCCTTCCAAGCTTCCCAACCGCGCTCCAGCTTCCGAGCAGGTGGCGGGTATTGAGCTGTCGCCGATCACCTATCCGGTGATTGACAGCTTCCGCAAGACCGACCCCGAAGAGGGTGCGGTGCAGTCCTTCTATGGCCACGACATGCTCGAGACCAGCGTGCCCTCGCGCATCGTGGATCTTTCCACCGGGCTGATTCCGTCGTCCGGCACGGCCATCCCGGTCATCGAGCCCGGCAGCGCCCCAGCCGCCGTGCTCGGATTGGATCTGTCGGTGAACCGCAGCGCCAACGAAATCGGCGCGGGCACCAACGGCAGCCAGATTTCCAACGGCTTCACCACCGCCAGCTTCACCAAGGCGCCCCCGGAAGAATTCTTCAGCGGCGGATGGACCGACGCGGTAATCGGGTTCTACCTCATCGCCACGAGCGAGGCTGGCACCAGCGGCTTTGAGTCGCGCGTGGAGGCCTTCGAGATCACCGGCGTGAACGGCAACGATCTCACCCTGCGCGCGGGCCGCCCGCGCATCGGCAGCCCGTGGCTCGTCGTCAAGGATCCCACCTTCCTCGAGCAGGTGGTGGTCGAGTTCTTCGATGTCGGCCTCGATGGTGAATTTGACCCGCAGCGCGACCTGCTTCCGCTGAATCTCGAAGATCCCGCCAATGGCCTGCAGAGCGGCGTGTCGGTTTACCGCGACAACGACTTCAGCACGAAGAACCGCAATGGCGTGTTCGACCCGCCCGTGCTCGATGCGGACGGCCAGGTGATCGAATACATCGACCTGCCGGTGCGACTCGACCACGTGCCCGCCTTCGTGGGCGTGCCGGGCGAACCCGAGTATCAGGTGCGCATGGTCTTCTCGACCCCCGGCACCGACGACCTGCAGGGCCGCACCTCGATCGCCTACGAAACCCAGGCGCGCAACCGCCAGTGGGTGCCGCAGACCTTCGGCCTCGGCAGTGCCGACCCGAACACCGGGTCCGACTTCTTCGTCGTGCTGCGCACCGCGCGCGACATGAGCGAGGGTGACGACTTCCGCGTGGGCATCGCTTCGTGGGGCCCGAACACGCCGTCGCTGCCCGACCCCGACAACTTCAATCCTTCGCTCAGCCCGAGCGAACTGCCCGGCCAGCTGCCCGATGAATTCGACATCTTCGACGAATTCCCGTGGGGCAACCGCGGTCTCGGCTTCATCACCTTCTTCCGCGATCCGCCCCCGGTCTATTACTGGGGCTACGACCACCGGAACAAGCGCGACATCGCCGTGCAGGAAGTGGACACCAGCCAGGACGACAAGGACATCCGTTACTGGGTGCGCAGCCATCCGGCGGTGTCCGGCGCCAGCTTCCCGATCACCGCGCTGCCCGCGCCGGAGATTGACTTCACGGCGGACCGCAACCGGCAGGTGCCGGGCGGCACGGTGAACTTCACGCTCATCTCGAGCGGGACCGTCAGCTCCATCCTGTGGAACTTTGGCGACGGCAACACCAGCACCACGCGCAATCCGTCGCATGTCTACCAGGAGGCGGGCATCTACACGGTGAGCGCGAGCGTCACCAACAGCTTCGGCGTGAGCGACACCGTCACCAAGGTGGACTACATCGAAGTGACCCGCGCACCCTTCGCCGACTTCACGGCGTCGCCGCTCGATGGCAACATCACCCCGGATCCCGCGGGCGTGCTGCCGCCGGGGCTGAACGTGTCCTTCGTGGACCGTTCGCAGGGCACCAACGACCTTGTGCCGATCCGCTATTTCTGGGACTTCGGCGACGGCCAGACGACGACGACCACGACACGCGCCACCGACGAGGCGCCACTGGTGCACCGCTATTTGCAGCCCGGCTTCTACACGGTCTCGCTGGAGGTCACCTTCCAGAACCCCGTGACCCAGGCCACGCAGGTGAGCGTGTGCGAGCTGGAAGCGCTCATCACGGTGCGCGAGTGCATCGGCTGTCCCGGTAGCGGCGAGGGTGAAGGCGAGGGCGAAGGCGGCGACGGGGAAGCCCCGGCCGCGAACCTCGAGATCACCAACCTGATCCGCGACAAGGAAGCGCTCGTGCCGCTGCACGACTGGATGCCGCTGGTCAACATCCGCATGAGCTACGGCGAAGAGCCTGAAGACTTCGCGCCGCGCATCCTGCGCACGCTCGGCTTCACCCTGCGCCCCGACACCCGCGAGCCGGAAACCTTCGCCATCGCCAACATCAATGGCCCGCAGGTGACCGACATCCTCGAGTTCGGTATCTTCCAGGAGACCTTCGACGACGACGAAGAAAACAACGGCGTGCTCGACAACGACAACGACTTCCTGCTTTACACCTTCGACAACACCGGCGCGCCCGTCGGCACGGTGAACGCAGGCTTCTCGAGCACCACCTACCTGCTCGACTTCGTGGCCAATGGAACCGCCACGAACCCCCGCTTCCGCATTGAGGCCGGTCCAGAGGTGGAAGAAGGGCTGCAGGGCAATTCCTATATCCTCGCCGTGCGCACTTCCGCCACATGGCGCAGCCAGACCACCATGGGCATCACCGTGTTCAACGCCCAGATGATCGACCCGCGCACCGACCGCTTCCCCGTGAATGAAGACGCCGAGCCGGTGGACGATTACTCCCCGAACTTCTTTGAGGACGAGGACCTCGACGAGGAACTTGCCTACTCCGCCAGCTTCAGCGTGTGGGACTCGACCGGCAACCAGTTCGACAGCGTAGAGCTGGGCGGAAGCGAACTGTTCTCGGGCAGCCCCTTCAACTTCTGGAACCAGAATGTCTTCCTGTACACCCCGCTGGATGACCACACGCGACCGCTGTGGAACTCGATCGATCGTCTCTTCGAGTTGACCGCGGGCGAAGTGCTCGAGATGCGCCAGCTCATTTCCAGCGAGCAGTGGGTGCCCGTGTTGGCGATGAACCTGCACTCGGCCTCGCCGGTGCACACCGAGTTCTTCGATGGCAACCTCAATGCGCGCGACACGATCATCGAAGACCATGCCCAGCTGAAGGAAGTGAACCTCATCTTCACCGACATCGGCGGCGATCCGCTCGGCAGTCCGGGCAACGGCGGCTTCAACCCGCGCGAACACCTGGACAACATCACCAATCAGAACTGGGAAATCTACGAGCCGACTTACGCCCAGGATCAAACCTTCAATGGCGCATGGGTCTGGAGCGACACGAACGGCAATGGCCGCTTCGATCCGGCCGAGCCCGATCCCACCTTCAACGGTGTCAACTTCCCCGGCGATCGCCCGCTGTATGCGAATGATGTGCTGAGCTCGTGGGAGTACATCCCCTTCCCGCCGGGCGGTGGCGATCCGTGGTGGAAGATCACCCTGCGCTTCTTCGGTGGCGAGCAGCGCCCCGACTCGGAAGACAACTTCGCGGGTTACCTCGAAGCCGTGCCGGACAACATCTTCGGAAGCGAGCGCCCGGGCGCAAGCGAAGTCACCTTTGACTATTTCGTCACCGTGCGCGCCGACAGCGGCTTCCAGGATGTGTCGCTGGCGCAGGGCGACGGCAATGGCATCCCCGCCGGCGCCGACTTCCGCGTCTTCGTCGAGCCGCGCCGCTTCGACGCGGCCACCGGTTCGCAGACCGGCGGCATCTACCTCGACAGCATGGCGCCCATCGAAGGCATCGTCACCAATGGTGTCAGCATCTACAGCACCTGGCAGGACGACCCGCGCTGGCTCCAGGAAGAGCCGTGGTGGCCCGAGCGCACCCACAATGCCAAGTCGGTCAAACCCGTGCGCTATGGCTTGGAAGTGCACGACCTCGCGCTGACCTACCAGTCCGATTCGATCTACCGCAAGGAAACCGATCTCTTTGTGGGCGGCTTCCCCGCGTGGGGCGGCGGCTGCTTGACCTATGCCATTCCAAGCACTGATCGCACCGACTTCGACGCCTGGAACGATCCCTTCCAGTTGCAGCAGGCCAAGTTCCTGAATCAGCACTCCGTCGGCGTAACACGCTGGCGCTTCTTCGGCGCCCAGCTGCTCGACTTTGGCGCGCCGATTGGAACGGTTTCCTTCTCGTATGACGAGACGGGATCGAGGGGCCAGTTCGCCTATGAGACCGTGCCCTTCTTCAGCAACAGCACGTCCAACGGCGATGTGCCTCCCGTGGGCCCGCGCTCGACGGCCTATGCCCTGCCGCCCAACCAGCCCGCGCTGCCCGACTACTCCACTTGGCCTGCCTTCCAACGGCCGAACGAGTACCAGCGCGCAAGCGACTGGGAGGCCGAGGACAACCAGGCCCGCCTGCTTACGCAGCAGGTGGAAGGCAACACAGCCCATACCGCGCTTCTCGGCATCAACGTGACCGGCGCAGACGACCCGGTGGTGAACCAGGGCGAAGGCCCCACCATCGGCAAGATCACTGTCGCGTTCTGGGGGCCGGACTTCAGCCCAGAGGACCTCTATCCGCTCGAGGCCAATGGCTCCACGCCCCTATCCGGCGTGCTCCTGTGGGAAGACAACGACCGAAACGGTGTCTTCGCGGATACCGAAATCTTCCGGCAGTACGCCGAGGGTCTGCCCACCACCGTGCAGCTTGACAGCGTGGTGCCGTTGCAGGGTCTGCGCTGGCGCTCGAGCCCCGAGCTGGTGGACCTCAACGGCGACGGCGAGCCGAACGACATGAACGGCGATGGTGTGATCGACGATCTTGACCGCGCCTGGGTGCTCGACCTCACCCCGTCGAACCTCTGGCCCGTGCCCCGCACCGACGGCCCGGCCGGCGGCTTCGGCACGATCTTCAGCATCGGCTTCTGTGGCAGCTCCGACTTCAGCAAGTCCGGCGTCACCCCGCCGCTCAAGGCCGAGCTGAGTTTCGAGGCCAGCGACACGTCGCGCGACAAGCTGCTCGACACCCTCGTGCCGCAACCCGGCGACGACCTCTTCATCACCATTCGCACCACGAACCAGGTGAAGCGTTTCGAGCAGATCCGCGCCGTCATCCCGGCGACCCTGCCGCAGCGCGATGAAGGTCAGCGCCTCGGGGGCATCCAGTTCTTCCCGCAGTTCAATTCCAGCGCCACCGCCTTCGTCAAGTCCAACCCAGACGAAGACCCCGTGCAGGACTTCTACGGGCACGACACCATCTCGATGGGCCTGCCAACACGCGTGATCGATCTCACCGACCAGAACAGTTCGCTGGTGGTCGGAGGTCCTGCCGTGGCGCCTTTCGGTCTTGACCTCTCCACCAACAACGGACGCGGCGCCGGCACGGTGGATTCCGGAACGAGCGGTGTGCCCAGCGATGGCGCTTTCCAGGTGTCCGGAGAAGCATGGTCCGACAACGC
Organism: Candidatus Hydrogenedentota bacterium; assembly: GCA_046047315.1. Lineage (GTDB taxonomy): Bacteria > Hydrogenedentota > Hydrogenedentia > Hydrogenedentales > JAEUWI01 > WGMK01. The sequence continues at coordinate 8,325 of JBJOID010000114.1, forward strand.
CTTTGCCAAGGACTTCCTGATTGACGCCAACTACGAGCCCTTCGAGATCGTGAGCAACTCGAGCGACACCCTCGTGCTGCGTTCGGGCACCCCGGCCGAAGGCCGCTGGCGCATCGTTCGCAACCCGTCCTTCCTCGAGACTGTCACCGTCGAGCTCTATAACGAAGGCACCGACGCCGACTTCAACATCACCACCGACCTGCTGCCCCTGAACCTCGATCAGGAGCTCAGCGGCGTCGCCCTCTATCGCGACAACGACAACGACCCGCGCAACCGCAACGGCATCTTCGATGTGAACATCGACATCCCGTTGAAGCTCGACGTCGTCCCGCGTCTTGTGGGTCAGGCGGGCGAGGCCACGCAGGTGCAGTTCGTATTCTCCACCCCCGGCACCGACAACGTGCCCCTGCCGCTCGAGCAGCAGACACGCCATCGCCAGTGGATATACGACGCCTTTGGCGACAACGCCGCCGATGTCGAGTTCGGGCCCGACTTCTTCGTGGTCATTCGCGCGTCGGAGCGCATGAACCCCGGCGATAACTTCCGCATGGGTGTTGTCGGCTACGGTCCCATCACGCCGACCGAGCCAGACCCCGACACCTTCGCCCGTATCACCGGCCAGGCGCAGAACGACTTCTCGAAGTTCCGCGAGTTCCCGTGGGCCAAGCGCGCCCTCGGCTACATCACCTACTTCAAGGAGCCTCAGATCCGCTACTTCATGGACGGCGACCGCGCCGGGCAGAAGGTCGACAACAGCGGTTACGACTGGATGCGCTCGCACTCCAACCGCAAGAAGCGCACCGGCGTGCTCACCGCCTCGAACCGCACCGTGTCGCCGCGCAGCGTCGTTATCGAGGGCGCGTCGGAAACCCGCCTGCCCTCGCAGACCTTGCCGGATCAGCCCTTCAGCCTCATCATCAATGGACGCGGCTTTGGCACGAGCCCCGTGGTGGTCATCAGTGGTTACGATGTCGAGGTCGTATCCGCCACCGACACGCAGGCTAGCATCAGCATCACCGTGCCGGAAGGCACTGCGCCCACCGAGCCGATTGTGGTGATCGTCCGCAATCCCACCACCGGCGAGGAAGCCTCCCGCTCCGACCTCTTCACCCTCACCTCCGGTGTCGGTCAGCAGCGCCCCGACATCACGTCGGTCAGCCCCGCCAATGGCGGTAGCGAAGACTTCCCGGCCACCATCTTCGGCGTCAACTTCCCGTCGATTGATAACGCCCTGGTGCTCTTCGGCGACACGCGCATGCCGGTGTTGAACGTCGCTCCCGATGGAACCAGCATCACCGTCGGCTTCCCGGCGGGCGGCCTGCCCGCCACGGGTCCGCTCAACGTCACCGTGCGCGACGAGTCCACCGGGCAGCAGGACGTATTGCTGAACGGCTTCAACTACACCAGCGATGTCGGCCGCTCCAAGACGAGCCTGTTCTCCTGCGCGCCCCAGACGGCCGCCGGAACCGGTCTCGCGGGCGACCTTGTGATAGTCCTCGGGGTGGCGGGCCTGCTTATGCTGTCCGCCCTGCGGCGCCGCAGCCGGCAATGATAAGGAGACGCTTTGTGCCTGGAATGACGTTAAGCCGGTTCGCCGCCATCGCGGCGGCAGCGGCGCTGCTGGCGGCCCCAGCCGCCCACGCCTTCCTGCCGTCCGGCGGCTTCGACAGTTTCGATACCCTCCGCTTCCGCACCTTCCCCCTGGCGGAATTCGACGCCAACGGTAACGGCCAGGTGGAGCCGAACGAGGGCCTCGAATTCTTCGTCGAAGGTGGGCCGCGCGGATTTACCACGCAGGAAATCGACCAGCTGCTCGAAGCCATGCAGGTGTGGGAAGATGTACCGACCTCCTATGCCTCCTTCCGCCCCCTTCGCGTTACCGAGGATATCGTCGATCTGACCAGCCTCTTTCCGGATCGAATCAGCAGCATTACCCTTCAGGTTGGCCCCGACGACATCATCGAGGAAGGACAGGAGCCTGACACCGTCGACGACGTGACCGAGGGCCTGGTGGGCATCTCCATCACCAGTTACACCTTGGACGACACCCTCGTGGAGAATCGCGGCCAGCAGGAAATCATTCCCGCCGGCACCATTCTCGACGCCGATATCATCATCAACGCGAACGTTCACCGGCGCACCCCCACCCGCCCCGACGTGGTCGAGTTGGAAGCCACGGCCGCCCTCCTGCTGGGCCTGCATCTTGGCTTGGCCTTGACCCCGCTCAATAACCTGCGCGAGGTCAACATCACGGGCGGCGAAGAGTTCGATGGCCTCGTCGAAAGCGAAGTCATGGGTCTGAGCAGCTTTGGCGTCCAACGCCGCATTGGCGTCACCCCCACAATGTTCCCCAGCTATTTCCAAACCGATGACTTCGAGACCGGCACCTTCAGGGGTGGCTGGGCCGACCTCGCCCCGGACGACATTTCCGCGGTTTCGTGGCTCTACCCGCGCGACAGCCAGGCCGATTATTTCGTCATCGAACAGGAAGCCCGATCGAACGCTCGCGCCGGGTCCAACCTTCCCTCCACCCCCATCTCAGGGGGCCATGTCGTCGCCTGGGCCGATGTGGACAACGACCCGGCTACGCCGCGCGTGCCTGTTTTCAACACCCTCTCGGGGCTCTATATCAATCCCAAGGACGAGGCGCTCTGGGGCCGCTTCCAGTTGATCGGGCTGTGGAAGCAGATGGAAATCCCCGGCACCAACGGCGTGCTCTTCAACCCCAGCTACACCCTGTCGCTCAATGCGCTGAACGGCACCGGACTCTCGCGCCAGGCGCCCGGCGAAGGATTCATCGGCAGCACTGCCGATTTCTTCGACAGCATCTCCGGCACGGCAACCGGCCTCACGGTAATTGGCGGCGCGGGGGGCACCAAGGACTACGACACGAACTTCATCTCGGAAGTCTTCCAGGAGATCGAGAACGTGACTGACGTGAGTAACAAGGACGCGGGCACCCCACTCGTCTGGGACTTCGCCCGAAACACGGTGATTAGCGCCGACACTGGCAAGACGCTCGCGCAGATGCTGCCGCTTAATCGCCCCATGTTTGGCGATGCGAACGATGTTTGCCCGCTGAACGTGATATCCGGCACGGGCACGGGCACCGGAACCGATGGCGGCGAAACGCCCACCTTGCCCGTGGGACGCATATCCGCGGCGGGTGGGCCCGGCGACGATGGCGGCATGGGCGGTGGTGCCACGGGCGCGTCCAGCGCCTTGCGGCACTTCCGTGACAATGTGCTGCTGAACTCCGCGCCCGGCATGCTGCTGGTGAATGCGTATTACACGGCGGCGCCCTATGCCGCCCGCTTCCTGCTGGCCACAACCGAAGCCATCCCCGTGGCGCGAACTGTTGTGGACACGGCCTGGTGGGTGGCGGCCCATGCCAAGATGCTGGCGCTCTTTATGGCGCTGGTGCTCGGGGGCGGCTGGCTCTGGCGCCGTCGCCGTGCCGCCGCCACTTCAATGTTGCTGCTTGCCGCTTTCGCCCTGGCCCTTCCCGCCGGTGCGCAGATCGTTTATCGCACCAACCAGCAAATGGTCGACGAGGCCGACCTCGTTGTCCGCGGCGTCATCCTCACCGAGAACGCCCGCTGGTCCGGCGGCGGCCGCATTTACACCGACCACACCCTCAGCATCACCGACATCGTTAAGGCGCCGCAGCCCCGACCCGAAGGCGAGGATCCCATCCCGGCTGTCACCGAAGGCGGCACCCTCGCCTTTACGGTGATTGGCGGGCAGATCGACACGGTGATCATGATCGCCAAGCCCATTCCCACTTTCGACGTGGACGATGAAGTCATCCTGTATTTTGTCTACAAGAACGACAAGTGGATCGTGCTGAATGGCGAGCGCGGCAAGGCCGATGTGCTCACCAAGGACGGCAACAAGGTGGTCGTCGGCGGTTCCGTCAGCGCGGGCCTTGCCCTCAACGAGGCGGCCAAGGAAATTCCCGGCGCGGTAAAGGCGGATGATGCGGGCGAGCATGGCGCAGAGATTCCCGTGGAGGATTACCTCGCTTACCTTCGCTCGCTGGCGGAAGGCTCGGCGGAGTAAGCGACGCCACGGTGAAGCGCCCCGCATGGCAACGCGCCGCTGCCGCATTGGCTCTGGGTATTGCGTGCGCCTTTCTCCTGCTGGAGGGAGGCGCGCGTTTCCTTTCCAGCCGCAGCGGCGTTGAGCGTCCGTCGCCCATTCAAGTGCTCCCGGCCCAGGGGTTGCCTGTGCCTGCGCCCGCGTTTGCCGCAAACGAGGGCGACATCAACGCCATTCATGATCCCGATCCCTGGGTGTGGTGGCGCGTCAAGCCCAACCTCGACAACTTTCGGGTGCGCATCCTTTGGAATGAAGCGCACAGCTTCACCCTCAGCACCGATGCGCAAGGCTTCCGCCGGAATGGAGATGAGGCCATGGGGGATCGCCCCATCCTCGTCGTCGGAGACTCGACGGCCTTCGGCGTCGGTGTGGATGATGCCGACACCTGGCCCGCTCGGCTGCATGCCCTCCTGCGCGCAAAGGGGGAGCCGGCCGCTGTCGTGAATGCCGGGGTGCCCGGCCACGGCACTGTTCAAGCCGTTCGCATGGCCGAGATATACGGCATGCCCTTGAAGCCCCGCATGGTCATTCTTTGCGCGGGCTTCAATGATTCCGGCCTCGTGCCCCCGGGCGAGCTGCCCGACCTTGCCCGTGCCGCACGAAGCGACGCCGAGCAGTCCACCGCCGACTCGCCAAGCAGGCTGCTGCACCTGCTTTCGCAGGCGGTTACCGGCGCGCAGCAACTGCAATCGGGCGGCGAGCGCGCAAGGCTGACGCCGGAGGAATACCGCGATGCCCTGGCCGCCGCGCAGGCCCGCTTCACCGAGCTGGGCCTGCCCCTGCTCTGGGTGCGCTGGCCCACGCAGGAAGAGGCGGAGTATGGACGGCCAGCCTCCGGCGGCTATCCCCAGCTGCTGCTGGAACATGGTGACCAGCCGGGGGTTCATCTCATCGACTTACTCCCCGTGTTCCAGCAACTCGAACCCACACCCTACTTCGACTTCGTTCACACCACCGCCCAGGGCAACCAAGCCGCCGCCGTCGCCGTGGCAGAGGCGCTTTCAAAGCTGCCGTCGTTATAGCGTAAAGCGGCATTGACAACGACGGATGCTTATCCTATACTGATACCTGGTTCTCAGTATCAACGACTAAGCGGGAGTCCCTTACGCGTGGTGAGAGTGCGGGAAACAGCGCGGTGCCTGTGCCTGCTGGCCGTCTGCATTTGGTATGCGGCCGCGGGGTGGCACCTTGCCATGCATCCGCACCATCACCACGGCGGTGCCCATCTCGAATCTTTGGATTCGTGCGGAACCCACGATCACGGCCACAGCCACGAAGCAGCCGCCACGGAACCGGGATGGCACACTGGCCACGCCGACACTTCGACCAGCGAATCACAGCACTGCCACGCGTGCGCCGTTGCCGCCATGCCTGTGGTTCCGGCGCTCGAACAGTCAGCCATTCCCCAGCCGGACCACGCATGCCATCCGTTTCCCGATGCCATCGCGGTGCCCCTCCGCGTGGCGCGTCTCCTCCACCCCGTTCGTGGTCCACCCGCCTGAGCCCGCCCTCTAGCACACGCCACAATTGCTGAACGGCTCAGAATGGCCGCGCCCCAATGGGCTGCGGACCGGAGGACCCACCCATGAACCGCAAGGGTTTCACCCTGATTGAACTGCTCGTCGTCATCGCCATCATCGGCATTCTTGCCGCGATACTCCTGCCCGCACTCGCCCGCGCCCGCGAAGCCGCCCGCCGCGCCAGCTGCCAGAATAACCTCAAGCAGCTTGGGCTCGTGTTCAAAATGTACGCCAACGAGTCACGCGGGGAACGCTATCCACCCATGAAGATCGCCAACTGCCTCGAAGAACTGCAACCCTGGAACGCGATGTTCCGCGCCGAGACCGTCTACCCCGAATACCTGCCCGATCTCAACGTACTCATCTGCCCCAGTTCGGTGGGCGGCGCCGACGCGCTCGAAGTGTACGACGCCGGCGACACCCCCTCTCCCCTGTGGGAAGAATGGACCGACGTGAACGACCCCACCCGCGGAAGCAACAACGGCACCGTCGAGCCCTGCGAAGTGATGGTCGAGCCCTACTACTACTATGGATTCGCGCTCACCAACAACCAGTTCGTCACCACGGCCGACTTTGAAAACCTCGAACTGGCCACCGCCGGCTGGGGCGAAGCACTCGAGGAAGCCTTCGACAACGGCGGCCTCGGCGGCGCATCCGCCTTCGCCGACGGGGATTGGACCTTGGAAGACGAAGGCAACCCAACGCCCATACAGGCCGGCTCACTCAACACCGTTTACCGCCTGCGCGAAGGCATCGAGCGCTTCCTCATCACCGACATCAACAACCCCGGCGCATCGGCCCGCGCCCAGTCCGAAATCGTTGTCATGCACGACGCCGTCTCCGAAGAGCCGGATCACTTCAACCACATCCCCGGCGGCGCCAACGTACTCTACCTCGACGGCCACGTCGAATTCGTTCGCTGGGTGCCCGGCGCCGAAGAAACCAACCCCTTCCCCGTCAACCTCGCCGGCTTCATCCTCCACGAAGCCGGAGAAGGCGGCCACCACGACGACGAATAACACCCCCAAAAGGCGCCGGGGACAACCCCGGCGCCAAACTTTTCTTGCGCCAAGCCAGATTCATTTGCTACACTCCATCCCCTGTCCGCACCTGTAGCTCAATTGGATAGAGCATCTGACTACGGATCAGAAGGTTTGGGGTTCGAATCCCTACAGGTGCGCCATTTATCGCACACAAACGCCGTGAGCGCTCTGCGCGCTCACGGCGTTTTGCTGTCTCGGCGGGCCGAGCGCGAGGGGGCGCTCCGGTCCCCGTCCGGGGCGTTTGGGGTATGACAACGGGTTTGCTCCGCTCATTCTCCGTCTGGCTGCGCCTGAGTGACGTGCTATCCTACCGCCTTGACCTGCAACTTCAGAATCGCCTCCTTCGGGTAACTGAATCCGAGTGCCTTGTAGGGCGTCTCGTTGAGGCGCTGGCTCAACTCGGCCGGGCTAAGGTTCTTGGCTTGCAGCGTAAACTTGCAGGCTTGGACCATGTCGTTCATCGAGCCAAGGGCCGAGCGGTCCGCGGTCTTCAACAGGTCCACACCGCCCACGTGGGGGGCGATGCACCGCTCGAAGATGAGCCTAAATCCGTCGTCGGCCATCTGGTCCCCGAGCCGCTGCAAGAAGTGTTGGACGAAAGAAGAATCATCGGTGATTCCCCGGCCAAACCACACCACGGAGTAGAGCGAGGCCGCGTTGGTGGCAATCAAATAGTGCGTTCGCTGGGCGATGAAGGCGTTTGCGTACCAGCGCAGGTGCGCCGAGGCCTCCACAGGTGTGCTCTCCAACAGGGGAACGCGGAGTTTCCGGCGTAGTTTTTCTGTGAGATGAATAACCATTACTGGGGCACCTTCAGGAATTCAGCGCCGCCAATCTGCCAGAACCTGCCCGTCGGCACAAGTGGCGCGGTCTCTATTCGATCTTGATGGCAGAACGGCGGGTACTCCCTCAATGTCACCAGCACCAGGAAAGGAACTGGTTCCAGTACAAAACGGGCACCATGAGGGAAGGCCTTCAAGCAGTCATGGCGAAGCTCTCATGGAGCCGACTCGCCCTCGCTACGCTTGATTTCATAGTCTCCCAGGGTGACCCTCCGGAAGTCGCCGTGCGCGGGTGTAGTGTGGGTTGCCGTTCTGGGCGGGTGATCGGGTGGAGCGGTGGATCGGGTTGTTCCACCTGACCCACCTTTTCCACCACTATGCGTGCAACGTGTGGTGGTGTCGTGCTCCAGGGCAGTCTCTTGTCCCCCGTTTCTATCCACTCCTCAAGCACAAATCATTTCCTTGGTCAGGAACCAACCACCAAGGAGATTCTGTGTATGAAGGTTTTGAAGAGCGTGCAGGACGTGGAGGCGGCGGGGCTGTCGCCTCCGGCTCATGGCGTAGTCCACCGGGTCGTGTCGGGCTTCGTCGAGGCGCTGGCGAAGTACGGCGGCACCTACGACCCCGAGGACAATGGCTGGACCATCCTTATCGAGGGCGGGGATGAAGAGGCAGTAGCGGCGGAGATCGGGTAACCCAGCACGCAGGACCGAGAAGGCTCCATCGTGAATCTGGAGGCGCTTGTCGCCGTCGGAGTGACCACCTTCATCGACTTGACGACCGACGCAGACGGACTGGCTTCTTACGCGGAGTTGTTGAACAAGGTATCGGATGGCAGGGCCCCACTGGGCGTCAACAGCGACACCTCGATGCTCAGGTACTTCCGTACGATCTCGAACGCACTGGGGTCAACCTACAAAGCGAGGAACGACCTCGGCATGTTCCTGGACGAGATTCTGCAAACCTCTCGCGACGAGCTCGTTTCCCTTCGCCTTGCTCGTTCCTGCGCAGCCTTCGATCATGTAAGATACACTATGGAAATGAGTTGATTTTGTTTGCTTGAGGATAATCACGTGACCGATCCTGTCGAGCTGCTGGCCACTACAATGACGCTCGTCTGTGTTGTACTCACCGCACGGCAGCACATCTGGTGCTGGCCGACCGGGCTTGTTGCGGTCATTTTGTACGCCTACACATTCTATGAGGCGAAGCTCTATTCCGACTTCGGCCTCCAGATCTTTTATGTATTTATGCAAATTTACGGCTGGTATTACTGGCTATATGGAGGCCGACAGAGCAATGCGATCAGGGTAACCCAGCAGACCGCCCTACAAAACGCTGCATGGATCACGCTAGCGCTTGGTGGCACGTTAGGGCTCGGTTACACAATGGCGACTCTCACGGACGCCTCACTGCCTTACGCCGACGCCTTCACAACTGTCGCCGCTTTGATTGCGCAGTGGCTGCTGGCAAGAAAGAAGCTCGAATCATGGTTGTTTTGGATAGTCATTGACATCGTTTGTGTACGAAACTACTGGATCAAGCAACTGGGGCCCACAACCCTTCTCTACACGATTCTCCTTGGACTGGCAATCTGGGGCTTCTTCGTCTGGTGGAAATCCATGAGCGAAAGTATTGAATCCAACCAAATGGCAGTCACCGAATGAGTACAGCTCTCACGCTTGGCAAGTTTGCGCCGCTCCACAAGGGGCACCAACATGTCATTGAGCGTGCGCTCGCAGAAAATGACCACGTTATAGTTCTTATCTATGACGTTCCAGAATGTACGCCCATACCGCTGCCGCGACGCGCTTCGTGGATCAAAACGCTTTACCCGGAAGTAGAAGTTCTGGAGGCTTGGGATGGCCCTTTAGTCGTGGGTAACACACCCGAAATTAAGCGCATGCACGATGAGTACATCCTAAAGC
>JBJOID010000115.1:0-10297 GCA_046047315.1 Candidatus Hydrogenedentota bacterium
CGCCGCGATGATCAATTAGATCAACGAGACCCGCGCAGACCATGTGGTCACCGTAGAGGACCCGGTCGAATTCGTGCATCAGGACAAGACGGGCATTGTGACGCAGCGCGAGGTGGGCCACGACACGCTCTCCTTCGCCAACGCCCTGCGCGGCGCGCTGCGACAGGACCCCGACATCATTCTCATCGGCGAAATGCGCGACGCGGAAACGGTGCGCACCGCGCTGGCTTCCGCCGAGACGGGCCACCTGGTGTTCTCCACGCTGCACACCGTGGACGCCGTGGAGACGCTGAACCGCGTGCTGGAGTTCTTCGAGCCGCACCAGCAAATCCAGATTCGCAAGCAAATGGCCAGCGTGCTGCGGGGCGTCGTGTCCCAGCGCATCATCCCGCTCGCTTCAGGCACGGGCCGCACCGTCGCCCAGGAAATCCTCATCGGCACGCGCACCGTGCGCGAGTTCATCGACAAGGGCAAGGCCTTCAAGGACATCGTGCAGCTCATCGAGGAGGGCAAGGAACAATACGGCATGCAGACCTTTGACCAGGCCCTCTTCGATCTGTGGAAGGCCGAGAAGATCACCGCCGAGATTGCCCTGCTCAACGCCACCTCCGCCAAGGACCTCAAGCTGCGCATGCAGGGCATGAGTGTTCGCTGAGCCGTGTGGGCCGCCCTCTGCCTGCTGCTCGCTGCTCCCTTCGCCGGAGACACCGTCGAGCTGATTTCCAACGGCGGCTTCGAGCGGCTGCGCGGCGCGGGCCCGGAGGCCTGGGATCTCTTCGTCGCCCCCCTTGATGAATCCATCGCAAGCGATGGAAGGCCCGCCCCCTCGGCCCGCGTTGCGCGCGATGCCTCCGCGGGCGAGTACTGCGTTGAGCTCTCCACCCCGCTCCCCTACCCTCGCGAGCCCTACAACAACTGGAGCCAGAACCTCTTCGGCGCCTTCGCGGGGAAACGCCTCAAGCTTTCCGCCGCCCTACGAACGGACAACGCCGACGGTGCGGCCATCTGGGTGCAGTGCTGGAAAAGACAGCCGCTTCATGTGCTGCATGTCGCAAACACCGCTCTCCAGACCCCGATGACTGGCACGCATCCGTGGACACGCCACGAGATCGAATTCGACGTGCCCGCCGGCACCGACTTCCTCACCGTGCGTTGCGTCCTCAAGGGGGCCGGCACGGCTTGGTTTGATGAGCTCAGCCTGACGGAGTCCCCCCCGCTGCCTGCCCCTGAACCCGCTGCAAGCGTGGAAGCGAAACCAGAAGAACCAACTCAACCCTCGCCAGAAGAAGATAAAAATCAACAAGAACAACCATCAAAAATAGATAAACCAACAATAGAGAGCGCCATACCCACAGAAGCCAGCGCAATCGAGGCGGAGTTGGCGCGTCTGAAGGAAGCGAATGTATTGCTTGCCGAGGCCTTGGACTCGATGCAGTCCGACCGAGCGCAGCTTGTGCAGGACCTTCTCGCCTTGCAGACGCAGATGCAGGCGCTTCAAGAGGCGCTGCCCGCAGCCCTTGCGAGGGAGAACTCCAGTCCCCCTCCCCTTCCGCCTGGGTCCAAGTCTCCGCCCTTGGTACCGCTGGATTTCCCGGAGTCCGCCCCATGAACATGCAATGGCCGCTGATGATCGCCATCTCGGTTCTAGTGGGCCTGGCCTCGGCGGGGCTGGTATGGACGGGGGTTGACCTGGTGGCCAAGCTGCGGCAGGCATTGGGCGCATGGCTGGCCGCCCGGAAAGCCAAGGCGGAAGCCCCGGCGGAGGAGGATGAGGATGCCCTCCGCTGAATCCTCCCCCGGCGCAAACACTCCGCGCCCGTGGATTGGCATGCACTGGAAGTGTTGCCACGTGTATAGCCGCGTCTACTTGAACCATGCGGAGACCCACTTTGCAGGCAACTGCCCGCGCTGCGGCGCGCCCGTGCGCCTGCGCGCCGTGCGGGGCGCGGGTTCGGAGGAGCGGTTTTGGACGGCGGAATAAGGTCTCCCCGGCCGCTCCGGGTGTGCCTGTTGCAAACCCTGCACGCCCACGACGACAAGCGCATGTTTCACAAGCTGGGCCGCAGCCTGGCCACAGCGGGATACGAGATCGTCTCGGTGGTGCCGGACACGGGCGATGTCCCCCGCGAACGCGATGGCATCCACTTCGTCACCATACCCCGCGCCGAGGGGCTGCTTCTGCGGGCGCTTGTATTGCCGGCGCTGTTGCGCGCCGCGCTTGCAAGCCGGGCCGATATCCATGTCGCCCCCGAGCCGGAGTCATGGGCCGTGGCCCTGTTGGCCAAGGCGCTGCGCGGCGGAAAGTGCGTGTTCGACATGCACGAACACGTGCCCACGGAGTTCGCGAAGTTCTTTCCCGGACGGCTTCAGTCCACCGTCGAGCGAATTACGGTGCTGGGCATGCGGCTCTTCGCCCGATACACCGACCTCATCATCCGCACGCGCGACAGCTTTGAAGCGCCATGGGCGGGGCTCGCTGTGCCGCGCATCACCGTCATCAACACCAACCACCTCCAACCTGCCTGCAGCCGGATTCCAGAGTCCCTCAGCGCGGCCTATGCCAACCGACCTACAATCATCCATCAAGGGATCTTTGGCGATGTGCGCGGTTCGTATCAATTGCTCGACTCGCTCAAGATACTCGTCAAGGAGTTCCCGGATCTGCGCTGCATCGTGTTGGGGGAATATGTCTACGGTTCACTCGAAGACTACCGACGTGCGATTCACGAGGCGGGCCTTACGGAACACCTGCACCTGTTGGGCAAGGTGCCCTTCGAGGAAGTTCCCGCGCACATTGCCGTGTCCAGGGTCGGCCTTATTCTTTTTCAGCCCGGCCCCCTGAACCACACGCTCGCCATGCCGCACAAACTCTTTGATTACATGCGCGAGGGGAAGCCTGCGGTTGTGCCGGACTTCGCGGTTGAAGTCGCCCACATCGTTCGCGAAACCGACTGCGGCATTCTGGTGGATGTTACCAACCCCGCAGCCATCGCCGAAGCCGTGGCCCGCCTGTTGCGCGACCCGAATGAAGCGGCCCGCCTGGGCAGCAATGGCCGCGCCGCCGTGGAGACCAAATACAACTGGCAGGCGGAAGAGCGCATCCTGCTCGAGGCCTTCGGCGCATTGGCTGAACAACCCGGGCCCGCCCCTCGTTAATCCGCAACGCTATCGCGATTTCATCGCCCGGTCGAGGGCCGCCAGCATGGCATCGAGTTCGGCGGCGGTCGTTGTCAATGGTGGCCAGAGGTAGACGGTTGGACCAAGGGGACGCACGAAGAGTCCGAGCTGGTGGGCGGCGTGCGCTACTGCATGGGCGCGGGCGGCCCCATCAGGCGTGTCTTCGTAAGCGCACATGCCGATCATGCCGAGCGCGCGGTGATAGCGCACGCCGGGGTTTTGCGCCAAACGCTGGAAGCCCTCGGCCATTTGGGCCTCGCGTTCGCGGGTGGCGTTCGGGAATCCAAGCCGCTCGTAGAGTGTAAGCGCCGCCACGCCGGCCGCCGCTGTGATGGGATTGCCGCAGAAGGTGTGCCCATCCCACAGCACGCGCTTCTCTCCCGGCGGCGCCTCGAAGGCCTCAAAGACGCGGTCGCTCGCCACGGCCGCGCTCATGGGCAGATAGCCTCCCGTAAGCGCCTTGCCCGCGCAGAGGATGTCGGGCACGACGCCGGCGCGCTCACAGGCCCAGGTGGCCCCCGTGCGTCCAAAGCCGGTGGCAATCTCGTCCGCGATGAGCAGCACGCCATGCGCGTCGCACAATGCGCGCACCCCGCGCAGGTAGGACTCCGGGTGTATCCAGATGCCCGCAGCGCCCTGGCAAAGCGGCTCGACGATCACGGCGGCCACTTCATGGCCGTGCTTTTCGAGCAGGCTGCCCATCGCCTCCAGCGCACGCGCTGCATGGGCTTCGGCTTCCTCGTCGTCGGAGGTGGGGGCGTGCGGCGTGGGCGCCATCAAGGCGGGACGGACCAGTGCCGCGTAGGGCTCTTGGAACCACGAGGTAAACCCCACCCCAATCGCACCCAGGGTGTCGCCGTGATAGGCGTTTTCCAGGGAGACGAAGCGGGTTCGCCCCGGTTCCCCGCGATACCGCCAGTACTGCACGGCCATTTTCAGCGCGGCCTCGGTGGCGCTGCTGCCGTCGCTGGCGAAGTAGACCCGGTTGAGGTCGCCCGGGCACAGTGCGGCCAGCTTGGTGGCAAGCGCTATCGCCGGTTCATGCGTCAAGTCGCCAAGGATGCACTGCTGCAATTGCTCCGCCTGCCGCTGGATGGCGGAGACGATCTCCTCGCGTCCGTGCCCGAAGGCCACACACCACCATGAGGCGATGCCGTCCAGCAGCGCATTCCCCGCCGAGTCATAGAGATAGGCCCCCGCGCTGCGCTCAATGCGGAAGTGCGGCTGTCCCCGATAACTGGCGGCATCGGTGTAGGGATGCCACAAGTGCCGGTAGTCCTGTGCGCGGAGGGTCTCGTCGCGGTTCATTGCAGGGCCTCGATCACGCGGTCCAGCCCCGTCAATTCCCCCGCCCATGCGCGCCAGTCGTGCGGCGGCGAAGGCCGGTGGGAAAGTACCCCCAGCACGGGCGCGCCGCCCAGCCGCGCGACGACCTCCGGGTTGTCGCGTGCAATCAGGTCGGGCTCGCCGGGTTGCAGTTCGTTGAATACCAGCCCGGTTACCGGCACCCCGGCGCGGCGCAGTTCGCGAAGCGTGAGCAGGCTGTGGTTGATGGTGCCCAGTCCGGTCGAGGCCACCACGATGGCCGGGCAGTCCAGCGCGACCGCAAGGTCGAGCATCAGGCGTTCTTCATCAAGGGGGGCCAGCAGGCCGCCCGCACCTTCCACAAGGAGCGCATCGTAGTGCTCCAGCAGTTCTCCGGCGCGGTCCAGGATTTTGGACAGCTCAGGATAATGCCCGGCCCTTCGCCCCGCCAAGTGCGGCGAACATGCGGGCTCATAGCGGTACAGCGCCATCCTTTCGTAGTCGGCATCCTCCACGCTTTCCCCCATGGCCTCGAGATGCAGGTCAAGGTCCGGGGCGTGCCAGCGTCCATCAACGCACAAGGCCCCGGTCTGCACCGGCTTCATGCCGGCAGCACGGATTCCACGCAAGCGCAGCGCATGCAACAGCGCGCCCGTTGCGATGGTCTTGCCCACGTCCGTGCCGGTGCCGGTAATGAAAAGGCAGCGCCGCATGGTCAGGCGGGAAGCCCAGCTTGGGCCACGCAACGGGCCACAGTTTCCGCAGCGGCCTCGAGTTCCGTCTTGCCATGCGCGAGTGTGATGGAAAAGCGAATCCGCGCCGTGCCCTCCGCCACCGTGGGCGGACGGATGCCGGTGGCCAGAAGCCCCTCCTCGCGCAGCGCTTGCGCCAGCGCGACGGATGCCTCGTTATCCCCCACGAAATAGGGAATGATCTGTGTGTTCGAGGGGGCGGCCTCGACCCCGTTGCGTTGCAGCGCGTCGAGAAAGTGTTGGGCGCGCGACAACAACTGCGGGCCAAGGTCCGGATGCTGCTCCATCTTGCGAAGCCCTTCCAGCGCCGCCGCCGCCAGCAAGGGCGATAGGGCGGTCGAGAAAATGAAGGGGCGCGCCTTGTTGATGAGCAGGTCGCGCGCGATGGCGCTGGTGGCGGCGAAGCCTCCCGCCGCGCCGGCCGATTTACTCAAGGTGCCCAGCGTCACGTCTGGCAGGACGTTCACTTCGCGGGCAAGGCCCCCGCCCCGGCCGAACACGCCGAGGGCATGGGCCTCGTCCACCACAAGCAGGGCATCGTGCTCCCGGGCCAGGCGCTCCAGACGCTGGAGCGGCGCGGTGTCACCGTCCATACTGAAAACCGATTCGGTCACGATAATCCGCCGCCGGAAGCGCCCCGGCTCGCGCAGCCGCCGCTCGAGGTGCTCCGCGTCGGCGTGGCTATACACCCGCACCTCAGCGCGGGAAAGGCGCGCCCCGTCGATGAGGCTCGCATGGTTCAGCGCGTCCGAGAGGATCAGGTCCTCCTTGCCCGCGAGCGCCGATATAACCGCGACGTTGCACTGGTATCCCGATGGAAACAGCAAGGCCGCCTCGTGTCCCGTGATGCGCGCCACCGCCGCCTCGAGCGCCGCGTGGATGGGTAGGTTGCCCGACATCAGGCGGGAGGCTCCCGCCCCGCAGCCATAACGCCGCGCCGCCTCGACGGCAGCCTCCGCCAGGTCGGGGTCCATGCTGAAGTTCAGGTAGTCGTTCGAGGAGAAATTCAGGCAGGGCCGGCCGTCGAGTTCGAAGCGTCCGCCCGCGCAGGGCGCTTCCCGCAACTGCCGCCACCGTCCGCCACGCTGTATTTCCGACAACTCGTCGAGAAAGCGTTCATGGTTCATGGGGTACTGCTTTTCTTTCGATTCCCACAGCTACGCACAAGGCGACCAGGCCCGCTTCAGGATCGCGTCCACATCCACCTCGCGAGACAGGGTGCCGTATTCGTGGCCATGTTCCCCGCCGAGGCGCGTGGCGCAGAAGGCATCCGCCACATAGTCCGGCGCGTGCTGGATCAATTCGCTCGCCTGCAACAGCGTGGCGCACTGTTCGACCACGCGTCGCGCCCGGTAGGGCAGGTCCTCGGCGTGCGACAGATCCTCCGCGGTGCGTTGCAACAAGGCATCGTAATGACGGTTGCTACCCTTCACGATGGACAACTCAGCCATCAACGCTGGTCCGGTTTCGGGCTCGCGCGAGAGCGCGCGCAGCACGTCCAAACACATCACGTTGCCGCTGCCTTCCCATATCGAGGCCAGCGGCGCCTCGCGGTAGAGGCGCGGCATGATGCCTTCCTCCACGTAGCCGGCGCCGCCAAGGCACTCTAGCGCCTCGTAAATCATGTGCGGCCCGCGCTTGCACACCCAATACTTCGTGATGGCCGTGGCGATGCGCATGAGGGCCGCCTCGCGGGAATCCTCATCGGCCAGCCCGTAGCCCCGGGCGAGACGCATCATCACCGTGGTTGCGGCTTCCGATTCGAGCGCGAGGTCGGCCAGCACGTTGCGCATGAGGGGTTGCTGAATCAGCGGCTTGCCAAAGGCGGAGCGCTGCGTGCAATGGTGAACCGCCTGCGCCAGCGCCTGGCGCATCAGCGCGGAGGAACCGATCACGCAATCCAGCCGCGTGTGGTTCACCATCTCGATGATGGTCGGAACGCCGCGTCCCTCTTCCCCCACCATCCAGCCCCAGGTTTCCTGGTATTCAATCTCGCTGGAGGCGTTGGCATGGTTGCCCAGCTTGTCCTTAAGGCGCTGCACTGCAAAGCGATTGCGCGTGCCGTCGGGAAGCCAGCGCGGCACCAGGAAACAACTCAATCCCGAATCGGTCTGCGCGAGCGTCAGGAAGGCGTCGCACATCGGGGCCGAGCAAAACCACTTGTGCCCCGTCAGCAGGTATTCCCCGCCCGGTCCGCCGCCATCGACCGGCACCGCCCGCGTGGTGTTGGCGCGCACGTCCGATCCGCCCTGCTTCTCCGTCATCGCCATGCCCATCATGCAACTCGCCTTCTCCGGCGCGGGCCGCATGCGCGGGTCGTACTGGGTCGAGGTCACGCGCGGAATCCACTCCTGCGCCACCTCCGGTTGCAACCGCAATGCGGGCACGGCCGCGAAGGTCATCGTCAGCGGGCAGCCCACGCCCGCCTCCACCTGCGTGAGGAGGTAATGGCGCACCGCCCGCGCGGCATGCGCGCCCGCGCGCCCGTCGTTCCAGGGCAATGCGTGCACCTGCGCCTCCATCCCCATCCTCATCAGCTCGTGATAGGCCGGGTGGAACTCCACCTCGTCGATGCGGTGGCCGTAGCGGTCGAAGGCGCGAAGCTCGGGCTTGTGCTTGTTCGCAAGAAAGCCAAGCTTGATCGCATCCTCGCGGCCGGTCACCTCCCCAAAGGTTTCCGCCGATGCCGCATCCCACGAGGCCCCGGCGCGCGCCAGCCCCTCGCGCAGCGGTGCATCCAACTGGAAGGGGTTGTAGTTCTGCAGCGGCTTGGCCTGGTTGAACACGGCGTGCGTCGTGAAGGGAGCCAGCGTGGTTTCGGTGTTCATGGGGGCAATCCTCGCAAGATGGTGGCAACCGCGTGCCAGAATTCCTATGATAGCCTCCAGTCTACACCAAATTACGCCCGGAGCGCAGTGCCATTCGCGCCGGCTACGTTCGCCTGGAAAGGATTTCCGAAATGCTCGCAAGCTCGATCATGATGCTGGCCGCCTTCGCCGCCCCGCTGATGGAAGGCCATTACATCTTCCCGCACAATGACAAGCACAACCACGGCTCCAGTATTGTTGAGCTTCCCAACGGCGACCTGCTCGCGGTCTGGTTCCACGGTTCCGGAGAGCGCACGGCCGACGATGTGCTGGTGCAGGGCGCGCGACTGCGGAAGGGCGAGACTGCGTGGTCCGAGCCGTGGGTGGCGGCGGACACGCCCAACCTGCCCGACTGCAACCCTGTGCTTTTCCTTGATGCCAACCAGAAACTCTGGCTTTTCTGGGTAGCCATCCAGGCCAACGAATGGGGCAGCGCCCTGCTCATGTCGCGCACGGCGACTGACTACAACAACGACGGCCCGCCCGCGTGGAACTGGCAGAGCCCCATCCACACCGACCCCAAGGATTTCGTGGAGCCTTTCAAGGCGGTGCTGAAAGACGCCGAGACGGCGCTGGCCCTGTTCATGGCGGCGAATGAAAACCTGAAGAAGGAAATTGAGTACGGCTGGACGGCGATTGACGACAAGCTCACCCGCCGCCTTGGCTGGATGACCCGCACCCGCCCCGTCCAACTGGACAACGGGCGCATCCTGCTGGGGCTCTACTCCGATGTATTCAACTGTTCCCTCGCCGCCTACACCGACGACGGTGGCGCCACCTGGCAGACCGGCGGCCCCATCCTCCACCCCGAGGCGAAGTACATCGCCAACGTGCAGCCCGGATTCATCCAGCGGAAGAACGGCGAGGTCGTCGCCTACATGCGCGACAACGGCATTCCCAACTATGTGCGCACCGCCGTGTCGCGCGACCATGGCACAAGCTGGGGCGATGTGGGCATGCTGCCCATCCGCGAGAGCGGCGCGAGCGTGGCCGCGCTTGGGCTGGCCAGCGGCAACTGGGTCCTGCTGGTCAACGACCTGGTCGACGGCCGCCACGTTCTTACCGCGTACCTGTCCGAGGATGAAGGCGCCACCTGGCCGGTGAGGCGGGCCCTCGAAACGGCGGACAAGGACAAGGGTTCCTATTCCTATCCCTGCCTCATCCAGGACCGGGAAGGCCTGCTCCATGCGACCTATTCCCACAAGCAGGACGGGATCGAGGGCAGCGCCATCAAGCACGTCGTCTTCAACGAGGAGTGGATTAAGGGCGGTGAAAGCACGGGGCACTGATTCCGGCATGTGCACCTGCGGCCGTCCCAAACCCGAATACGGCAAGCGCCCCGCCTGGAGCGAGCACCTCTTCGCCTGGGCATGGAGCCACTTCACCGGGCCGCTGGAAAAATCCTACGGCCGCATGAAGGACCGCCTCTTCGCCGGGCTTTCCGGAGAAGTGGTCGAGATTGGCCCCGGGGCGGGCATTAACTTTCGCCACTTCCCCAAGGGCGTGCACGTGCGCGGCATTGAGCCCAACGCCTTCATGCATCCGTACCTCCACGAGGCCGCGGCCGCCGAAGGCCTGCAACTTACCATCGACCCCGGGCACGCCGAGGAGATCGGCCTGCCCGACAACAGCGTCGACGCCGTCGTCAGCACGCTCGTGCTCTGCTCCGTCTTCGAGCCCGCCACCGCGCTCTCCGAGATTCGCCGGGTGCTCAAGCCCGGCGGACGGTTCTACTTCATCGAGCACGTCGCCGCGCCCAAGGGCACCCGCATGCGCGCCGCCCAGGATTTTGTGCAGCCCCTCTGGACCAAGATCGGCGATGGCTGCTATCCCAACCGCGAAACCGCCCCGCTCATCGAAGCCGCCGGGTTCCGCCAGGTCGACCTCCAGCCCAAAGACGTCCGCAACCCCTTCATCATCGTGAAGCCCCACATCATCGGCTGGGCCGAAAAGTAACCAGCAACGCCGTGAAGGTCCCGCCGTCTCAACATCCCCCGGTTCGCGGCGGGAGCACCACCACGAACCACCCCCTTCAAAGGGGGACATTGCGTCACTTACTGTAATCCCGAAAAGGCGCGGTTCTGTGTCCCGCTTTGGAGGGGGTGGTCCGACTATGGCGCGTTGGCATGCAGGGGCGTTCCCCCTTCATGAGGTGGGATGTTCCTTCCCTGCCGTGACGGCGCGCCGCTACCCGCG
>JBJOID010000116.1:0-7258 GCA_046047315.1 Candidatus Hydrogenedentota bacterium
CACGTAATCATCCGCGCCGGTCTCAAGGCCGGTGATGATGTCGGCCTCCTCGCCACGCGCCGTAAGCATGATGATGGGTGTGCTCATCGTCCGCTCATCCCGGCGAAGCCGGCGGCACACCTCGATGCCGTCGATCTGCGGCAGCATGATGTCCAGCAGGATGAGATCCGGCTTGACGTTCCGCAGCGCGCCCAGCCCCTCCTCGCCCGAGTACGCCACATGCACGTGGTAGCCCTCGCGGGAAAGGTTGTAGCGCACCAGTTCGACAATGGATTCCTCGTCTTCAACCAGCAGTATGGCTTCGTTCGGCATGACCATGTTCCTCGCCTGAATCGGTTTTGGCGGGAGTATGCGCTAACAATATTCGATTTCTGTTAGCGCAATATTAGGAGGTCATTTCCAATAGTGCTGCCAGATGACGCTGACGATCGGACCATTGAAATCGTATTGCAAATCTTCAAAGAAATTGTAAGCGATGTCGAAACTAAGAATATTGCGCCGGTTGATCGGTATTTCCAAACCCACGCGCGGCTTGTAGCTTTGCAGCGTCCACTCGTCCTCGATGGTGATGCCGATGTTCGGCAGCAGCGGCTCGAAAAATCCCAGCTTCACCTTAGCCTTGTAGTTGGCATTCGTGATGGTGGTGGATATCGCCACCTTGGGCCTCGCGGCCTTGAAGCGCTCGCGCCAGCTGCCGTAGTCGAGCAGCTTGGTGTGCCCAAACGGATAGATATCCGCCGCGAAGTCTACATAAGCGGCGCTACGATAAATCTCAAAGTCGTTGTGAAACGGCGCCAGAAAAAACCAGGACCGCAGATCCTGCTTGGTGCGCACCTTCCCCCCGGCCCAGCCGCCATGAACCGTCAAGGTCAGGTGGTCGCCCACGCGCCGGCCCAGCCCAAGCTGCGGCGCGAGCAACAAGCCCCAGTCCCGGTAGTCGCCAATCAGGAAGACGTCGTCATAGGCCGGGGCGATGGCCCGCATCAGCGGGTCGTAGAGCTGCTTGACCAGGTTCTCGCTCTCGATGCGCGGGAAGGCGCTGGTCATGCCCAGATGCCAGAACCAGCGCGACTCGTTCGGCGGCTCTTCCACGCCTCGCAGGACAAGCTGCTGGCCCAGTTCCTCCTCGGTCGGGGTGGGCAACTCCTCCGCAAAGGCGAGACCGCTGACGAACACGAGTATGGCGGCGAATAGGCGGATCACGCTTCCGGCCGCCCGGCCTGCAGGATGGCCTTGCGCACGGCTTCCTCCGCCTCGTCGTGCGACATCTCGGACAAATCGAGTGTCACGTCGGCAAACTGTTCATAGAGAGGGCGGCGCTCGGCGATCAGGCTTGCCAGCGTCTGGCCGGGATTGCGCGAAACGCCGCGCGCGTCAAGGTCGCCCAGGCGTTCCTCCAGCACCGCAAGGGAGACATCCATGAACACCACCAGACCGTCGCGCCGCAGGTGCTCCATCGCGGCGGGACGATACACCACGCTGCCTCCCGTGGCGATCACCGTATTGCGCACCTCAAGGGTCTTGATTGCCTCGCATTCGAGGTCCCGAAATCCATCGCGCCCCACCGCCAGCGCGATCTCGTGCAGGGTCTTGTGCTGGTGGGACTGCAACACCACGTCGGTGTCCACGAAGTCCAAGGCCATGGCCTTCGCCAGCAGGATGCCGATGGTGCTCTTGCCGCAACCGGGCATGCCTATCAGCACAACATTAAAATCTCCCGGCAACGGGCGCATTCAAAAGGCCTCCCCAAGCAATCGAGGGAGTATAACCACGCGCCCTACGCGAATGGCAACCGCGGGAAACGCCTTACTTGATTTCGCCGATGCCGCGAAGGAAGTCGACGGTCTTGCGGAGACCCTCGTCGAAGGGTGTCGGCTCCCACCCGAGGCGCTCGATGGCACGGCGATTCTGCGGCTGCGCCTGCCATTGCATGAACTGCAACTGCCCCAGCGGAATAAGCGGAGGCTGCCCAATGATCGAAGACACACCCTCGCCCGCGACCGCGATCAGCTTGCCCAGCCACAATGGCATGATCGGCGGCACGCGGGACATGCCGAGCAGCGGCTTGGCCAGCTCCGCCAGCTCCGCCAGTTCATAGTAGCGGGCGCTCAGAATGAAGCGCTCCCCCGATTTGGCCTTCTCTTCCGCGAGCACATGGCCAAGGCCGACGTCCTCGGAGTACACCACGGGAAATCCTCCCGGAAGCAGCAGCGGAATCTCGCCCTTCGAGAGCTGAATCAGAAACTGGTTGATCCCGGGAGAGGCCAGCGGCCCCGGGCCATACACGCCGGAGGGATGCAAAAATACGGTGTTCAAGCCCTGCTTCATCACCGCCACCGCCACGCGGTCGGCTTCCTGTTTCGAGCGTTCATACGCCGTGCACTTGGGCTGCGGATCGAGCACGCTCTCGTCGTAGGCCTCGCCCCGCCCCGCCTGAAACACGTCGATCGTGCTGGTGTAAACGAAACGCCGCACCCCGGCCTCGAGCGAAGCCTCGGCCATGTTGCGGGTCCCCTCCACGTTCACCTGCCGGAAAAGGTCCGCGTTGCGCAGCCACTGCTCGGGAAGGCCCGCCGCGTGATACACCACATCCACATCGTCGAGTGCCGCGTCGAGGCTCGGCCGGCTGGTGACATCCCCCGCAATCAGGTCGCAGCCCGAGGGCACGATGGCGCGCGCGCGCTCCACGTCGCGCACCAGGCACACCACGCGCCTGCCGCGTTCAAGCAGCACGCGCGCAATGTTGTACCCAACGAGGCCGGTCGCCCCGGTTACGAGCGTCTTGCCCATCCGCTCCACTTCCCCTTCGCCGCAAAGCCAGCCTTTGCGGGCATTTGCGCAACGATGCTATACTCTCGGTTTACGTATTTATAGCATGCCCGACGGGCAAAACACACTGCCGAGACGCCATGTCCACTCCGCCTAAAGCCTACATCAAGACCTTCGGGTGCCAGATGAACGAGCACGATTCCTTCCAGATGCGCAACGTGCTCGAGCGCGAGGGCTATGGCATGACGGACAATCCGGAGGATGCCGAGCTCATCCTTTTGAACACCTGCTCCGTTCGCCAGAACCCGGAAAACAAGCTCTACAGTTTTCTCGGCCAGGTGCGCGAACAAAAGAAATCCCGCCCCGGGGTCATCGTCGCGGTGGGCGGATGCGTGGCCCAGCAGGAAGGCGAAACCATCCTCAAGCGGGAGAAGACGGTGGACCTCGTGTTCGGCCCGGACAACCTTTTCCGATTGCCGGAAATGCTGGCGCAGGTGAAGCAGGGAGAGCGCGTGTGCGACACGCGCTGGATGCCACGCGAACGTAAGATTCAGAACTTCATCCCCGAGGAGTGGGTCGAGCATGGCCATGTCGAGGGGGTAAAGGCCTACCTCTCGATCACCAAGGGGTGCAACAACATGTGCACCTTCTGCATCGTGCCCACCACGCGCGGCCGCGAGGTGTCGCGTGAGAAGGACAACATTCTGCGCGAAGCCCGCGCCCTCGTGCGCAATGGCGCGAAGGAGATCTGGCTGCTGGGCCAGAACGTGAACTCCTACCAGAGCAGCACGGACTACCGCTTCCACGAACTGCTGGACGAACTCTCCGGCATCGAGGGCCTGCGCCGCATCCGCTTTACCTCGCCGCACCCCAAGGACTGGAACAACGCCCTGAGCGACCTGATGGCGGAGCGCAGCAACATCTGCAATCAGTTGCACCTCCCGTTTCAGGCCGGAAGCGACCGGATTCTCCACGCCATGCGGCGCAACCACACGCTCGACGAATACCTCGCCAAGATCAAATACCTGCAGGAACGCATCCCCTGCGTCGAGTTGAGCACCGACTTGATCGTGGGATTCCCCGGCGAGTCGGACGAGGACTTCGAGCGCACGCTGTACTGCCTGCGCGAGGTCCGCTTCAGCCAGGTTTTCGCGTTCAAGTATTCCCGCCGCCCCGGCACCCCCGCCGCCGCACTGGAAGACGACGTGCCCCGCGAGGTGAAGGAAGAACGCCTCGCCCGCGTGATTGCCCTGCAGGACTCGCTTCTCGAGGAGAAGCAGCAAGGCTATCTCGGCACCCGGCAGGAGGTTCTCATCGACGGCGCCCACGGGCGCAAGCGCGGCTGGATGAACGGCCGCACCGACGGCTTCAAGCCCATCATGCTCGAAGACCCCGCCCTCGAGATTGGCGATTTCGTCGATGTCCGCGTCACCGGCTTCCAGGGACACTGGCTCATCGGCGAGCGTGTCGCGTAGCCCCACCCGGAATATCCCGCAGCCTTCGTAGCGATTGCCGAATCGCCGGACTCGTGCTACACTCGCCTCGACGTGAACGGCGGCGCATGGCGCTTTCCTTGGGGTAGGGGACACATGCGGCGCATCAAGCGGCCCGCCCTGAGGGGGCTGGACGGGAAGTTAAAATGCGCGCAATTCTTTGGACTCTGGCCATGGTGTCGATTGGGGTCTTGACGGCCACCGCGCAGGAGGGCGAGGGAGAGGGCGCTCCGCCTTCGGTCGGGGAATGCCCGCCAGAATCCATGCTCAGCCAGCCCCCGGCCGCCCCTTCGGACCCCGAAGCCGCAGGCTACGTGAGCGACGTCTTCCGCACCCGCTTTCGCTTCGAGCGCTTCAGCGGCCTGACCGCCCCCATCGTGGCCGTGCGCTGGTGGGGCGGCGAGGCCTCCAATCCGGACAACGAGGAATGCACGCGCTCCGCCGCCATCTTCGGCGTGCGGGTCTTCACGGACAACGCCGGCGCTCCCGGCACCATCACCCGCCAGGGCAACGTGCTGGTGACGAAGACGCTGGCGGGCACGGGTCAACAGGGCCGCCCAATCTATCAGTACGATTACGCGGTCGATCCGCCTCTCGACCAGGCCGACGGCTGGATCAGCATTGTCGGCATATCGGACGCCGCCTGTAGTTTCTTCTGGTACTCGTCCACTGAGGGCAACAACGCCCATCTGGACCAGGATGGCGCGGTCACCCCGGTCTCCGCCTCGGGCGACCTGAGCCTCTGCCTCATCGCCGAGGAAATCCCCCCCTTGGAGGGTGAAGGTGCTATCGAGGGTGAAGGCGCTCTTGAGGGAGAAGGGGCCGCCGAAGGCGAAGGCGCTATCGAAGGTGAGGGCGAAGGAGTCATCGAGGGTGAAGGCGAGGGAACGCTGGAGGGAGAGGGTGCCGCCGAAGGCGAAGGCAGCGTCGAAGGTGAAGGCGCATCCGAGGGCGAATGCCTGCCCGAAGGAGAGAACGAAGGCACGGAAGAAGGGGAAACCTTCCCACCGCTCGACACCTGCGCGCTGGACACGCTCGGCGGTCAACGTCCCCTAAGCCTCAGCCATCCCGAAGTCGGCATCTACACCAGCGACGAGACCTTGACCTTTGACCTGCGCAGCGACCGATTCTCCGGCATCGCCTCGCCCATAGGCGGCGTGCGCTGGTGGGGCGTGGGCTTCAACCAGTTCTTCAGCAACTGTGACCGCACCAGCGCGGCCTTCCGCATTCGCTTCTTCGAGGGAGGCCCCTCCTTGCCGGGCGCGCCCGTTGCGGAATTCGTGGTGAACGCCAGCCGCACGCCCCTCGGGCAATTCATCGCCGGCCGCGAGATCTACCGTCACGAGGCCGTCTTCGACACCCCCGTGGACCTCTGCAACGGATGGATCAGCATCACCGGCATCGACGATGAAGAGTGCCGCTTCGCGTGGTATCGCTCGGACATCGGCGACGACTTCCACATCCGGGAGATTCAATCGGGGTCCACAGGCGCCACCGGCGACTTCGCCTTCTGCTTCCTCCCCGTGGGCTACGAAATCCCCGAAGGCGAAGGCCTTGCGGAGGGTGAAGGTGCCGAGGAGGGCGAGGGTGTCCTTGAAGGCGAAGGCGTGGAAGAAGGCGTCGTCGAGGGTATCGTGGAAGGAATCGAGGAAGGCGAGGGCGCGGAGGAAGGCGTCGTAGAGGGTGTCGTGGAAGGCACCGTGGACGGTGAAGGCTCCCTCGAAGGCGAAGGAAGCGCCGACGGAGAAGGCGCTTCGGAAGGGGAGGGAGAAGGCGCGGTCGAAGGCAGCGTCGAGGGAAGCGTCGAGGGCGTGCTTGAAGGCGAAGGGGAAATCATCGAAGTGCTCGAGGACTGCCCGGCCGGCGTGGAATCCAGCCAGCCCCCTGCCATCGCCACCTCGCCCAACGCCGGCTTCTACGGCAGCGATGCTACACTCGGCGACCGGCGCATCGAGCGCTTCTCCGGGGCCAACCTCCCCATCACCGGCCTGCGCTGGTGGGGCACCACCATCGAAACAGAATTCTTCGGCGGCTGCCTGCGCACCGTGAACGACTTCGTCGTGCGCTTCTACGAAGGCAACGACCTCAGCCTCGGTGCCCTGGTCAGCGAGCAGACCGTCACCGCCAGCGTCGCCTTCACCGAGTCCATCGTGCAGAACCGCATCGTCTACCGCTTCCGCGCCGACCTGCCCCAACCCGTCAGCCTTAACTCCGGCTGGCTCAGCATCGAGGGCACCGGCGACAACACCTGCCTCTTCTACTGGTACCGCTCCGATTTCGGCAACGGCGAACACCTGCGCGTGAACGACGGCAGCATCGGCGCCGGCTTTGACCTCAGCTATTGCCTCCTGCCCGATTTGCCGCGCGCGCCGGGCCACAGCGCCGACCAGGACGGCAACTTCGAGATCACGCTGGACGAACTGCTGCGCGGCATCCAGCTGTTCAACGGCGACGGACACCAGTGCGCCCCCGCCTCCGAAGACGGCTACGCCCTCGGCGACGACGACCGCGACTGCCCCCCCCACGCCAGCGACTACAACCCCAAAGACTGGCGCATCAGCCTCTCCGAACTCCTGCGCCTCATCCAGCTCTACAGCCTCGGCGGCTTCGAAGAATGCCCCGAATCCGAAGACGGCTTCTGCATCACGACAAGTTGAAGATGACCACCAGCGCAAGCGCCGCGCTTCCGCGCGGCATGCATTCCCCGCTCGTTACTAAGCTGCACTTGGCAACGAGCTTGCCCGCAAAAATAAACTCCGTCCGCTCGTTGCCAAGCTCCCGCCTGGCAACGCCCCTGCCTTGGAAGCTCTGTCCGCCTCAGGCGCGGCTCCTGCTTTTTTTTTCTCGTTCCCAAGTTGCACTTGGGAACGCCCCTCTGTCAAACCCGGGACATCCTTTACAGAATAATCCGAGCACATAGTTTACACATGGTTGTTCTATTACGGTGTATGTAGACTTAGCCGGGAAGGTTTTCCACTTTTCCACAGCCTGGCGCA
>JBJOID010000117.1:0-3921 GCA_046047315.1 Candidatus Hydrogenedentota bacterium
GTTCTTCAACGGCTACCGCCCGCAGTTCTACTTCCGCACGACGGACGTGACCGGGATGGTGAAGCTTCCGGCGGGCGTGGAGATGGTGATGCCGGGCGACAACGTGACGATCGAGGCGGAACTGATTACGCCCATCGCCATGGACAAGGAACTGCGCTTCGCCATCCGCGAGGGCGGTCGCACCGTCGGCGCCGGCGTCGTCACCGAGATCATCGAGTAAGGCGGGCCTAGACCCGGCGGAGTAACCCCATGGCTGCTACACACAAGATTCGAATCAAACTTCGCGCGTATGACCACCGCCTGCTGGACCAGTCCACCGGCGAGATCGTCTCGGCGGCTCAGCGCACCGGCGCCCTTGTGAAAGGACCGATTCCGCTGCCCACCGCGATGTCGAAGTGGACCGTGCTTCGCGGACCGCACATCGACAAGAAGTCGCGTGAACAGTTTGAACAGCGTACGCACAAGCGGTTGATGGACATCATCAACCCGAGTGCTTCCACGGTCGACGCCCTGATGAAGCTGGTGCTTCCCGCCGGTGTGGACGTGGAAATTAAACAGTAACCCGGTGGAACTTTTTACCGGCTGGAACTGCGCGGCACCATGCGCCCCAGGGTCGCAGGCCGCAGGCAAGGACGAATAGACGATGCTGAACGCAATACTTGGCCGCAAGCTCGGCATGACGCGCGTCTTCACGGAAGACGGACGCTGGATTGAAGTGACCCTTCTCCAGGCGGGACCGTGCACCGTGGTGCAGCGTAAGACGACGGACGGCGACGGTTACGACGCGGTGCAGGTTGGCTTCGAGGACCGCAAGGAAAAGAAGACCAACAAGCCGCAGGCGGGCCACTTCAAGAAGCATGGCGTCACGCCCAAGCGCATTCTCAAGGAGTTCCGCGTTGAGGCCGGCACCGAGCTCAACCCCGGTGACACCATCAAGTCGGACATCTTCAAGCAGGGTGACCGCGTCGATGTGCAGGGCCGCTCGAAGGGCAAGGGCTTCGCCGGCGTGATCAAGCGTCACGCCTTCAGCGGCGGTCCCGGCGCGCACGGTTCGCACTCGCACCGCGTGCCCGGCTCCATCGGCCAAAGCGCCGACCCGTCGAAGGTGTACAAGGGCAAGCGCATGCCCGGCCACATGGGCGACAAGAACATCACCACGCAGAACCTCGAGGTGATCGTGGTCGATGCCGAGAAGAACCTGCTCGGGGTGCGCGGCGCGGTGCCCGGCGCCAACGGTGGCCTTGTCATCGTCAAGCAGAGCGTGAAAGGGTCCAAGTAATGCCATCGGCCAAGATATACGACACAAATGGCGCCGAGCATGGCTCCATCGAGCTGAACGCCGCCATCTTCGACGTGGCTCCGAATGAGACCGTGGTGAAGGAAGCCGTGGTTGCGCTACAAGCCAACGCCCGCCAGGGCACGGTGAAGGCCAAGGGCCGCAGCGAAGTGAACCACAGCACCGTGAAGCCCTTCCGCCAGAAGGGCACCGGCCGCGCCCGTCAGGGTATGACCGGCGTGCCGCAGATGCGCGGCGGCGGCAAGGCCCACGGCCCACAGCCCCGCAGCTTCCGCCAGAGCGTGACCACCCGCCTTCGCCGTCAGGCGCTTTGCTGCGCCTTGAGCGAGCGTGTGCGCGGCGAGCGCCTCAGCGTATTGCGTGGCCTACTCGTGGAGTCTCCCAAGACGAAGCCTTTTGCGACGATGATGCAGAAGCTCGCGGGACGTCGCGATGAAGACCGCGGCATGCCGCACAAGGCCCTGCTGATTACCGCGGGCAAGGACGACAACATCCTGCTGTCCTCGCGCAACCTGCAGAAGGTGGTCGTGCGCACCGCTGCCGACCTCAACGTGCTGGATGTGCTTATGGCTGGACGCATCGTCGTGACCGAGGAAGCCGTGGCCCAACTCGAGGAGCGCTTGTCATGAGCCTTGGAGCACACCAAATCATCGTGGCCCCCATCCTCACGGAAGAGAGCCAGATTCAGATTCGCAAGGCGAACCAGTTCACCTTCCGGGTGCACAAGGACGCCAACAAGAAGCAGATTCGCGAAGCGCTTGAGGCGATCTACCCCGACATCAAGATCACCGGCGTGAACACGATCAACTACCAGGGCAAGCGCAGCGCCATGACCGGCCGTCGCCGTCCCGGACACAAACCCAACTGGAAGAAGGCCATCGTGACCCTCCGCGAAGGCGACACGATCAACCTGATCTAGCGAGTGAACTGACATGGCCATCAAGAGATTCAAGCCCTATACCTCCTCGCGCCGCGCGATGACCGTCGCGGACTTTTCGGACCTCACCAAGAAGGATCCCGAGAAGCGCCTGACCAGCGGTCGCAGCGAAGCGGCCGGCCGTAACAACAACGGCCGCGTGACGATGCGCCGCCGTGGCGGCGGTCACAAGCGCCGCTACCGCGAGATTGATTTCCGTCGCAACAAGGACGGCGTGCCCGGCAAGGTCGTGGCGTTGGAGTACGATCCCAACCGCACCGCGCGCATCGCCCTGGTTGTCTACGCGGACGGCGAAAAGCGGTATATCGTGGCGCCCAAGGGGCTGAAAGTCGGCGCGACCGTGATGAGCGGCCCGAATGCCGAGTTCGAGATCGGCAACTGCATGCCGCTCAAGAACATCCCCACGGGTACCATGGTGCACAACGTAGAACTGAGCCCCGGCAAGGGCGGCCAGACCGCGCGCTCCGCGGGTAATGGCTGCCAGCTGCTGGCCAAGGAGGAGAAGTTCTGCGTGCTTCGCCTGCCCAGCGGCGAGATGCGCCGCGTGCTCAGCAACTGCCGCGCCGTCATTGGCGTGGTGGGCAACGACGACCATGCCAATATCAACCTCGGCAAGGCGGGCCGTTCCCGCTGGCTGAATCGCCGGCCCAAGGTGCGCGGCGTGGTGATGAACCCCTTCGACCACCCGCACGGCGGCGGCGAAGGCCGCACCTCCGGCGGTCGTCACCCGGTGAGCCCCTGGGGCACGCCGACCAAGGGTTTCAAGACCCGCAAGAAGAAGCACCGGACGGACCAGTTCATCATCCGCCGCCGGAACGCGTAAGGCTAGAGGAGATTTACAGTGTCGCGCTCGCTGAAGAAGGGTTTCTTCGTAGACGGTCACCTGCTGGACAAGGTGGACAAGGCTCAGGCCACGAATGACCGCAAGGCCATCAAGACCTGGTCACGCCGTTCCACCATCATTCCGGACATGGTTGGCCTGACCATAGCCGTGCACAACGGCAAGAGCCACCTCCCCGTGTTCATCACGGAGAACATGGTGGGACACAAGCTGGGCGAATTCTCGGCCACCCGCAAGTTTGGCGGGCATGCCGAGAAGAAGAAGAAGTAGGCAGGAAGGAAGCCGAATATGTCGGACGCCATGGCAAAACTTAGCGACCTGCGGATTAGCGCCCGCAAGGCCCGCCTCGTCGCGGATCTCATCCGCGGCAAGAAGGTAGGCGACGCGCGCACCATCCTGCAGTTCACGGTGAAGCGCACCGCGCATCCCCTGTTCAAGCTGCTCAATTCGGCCGCCGCCAACGCTGAACACGTGGCCCGCCTGAAGGGCGAGCGCGTCGACGCGGACAGCTGGGTCGTTTCCCAGATCACCGTGAACGAGGGCCGCACCCTCTACCGTTACCAGTCCCAGGCGCGCGGCCGCGCAGGCCGCATCCGCAAGCGGAGCAGCCACATCGAGCTGCACCTCACCGCGAAGAAGAAATAAGGAGACGACTCTTGGGTCAGAAGGTACATCCGACCGGCTTCCGCGTTGGCGTGATTTTCGACTGGTCTTCGATCTGGTACGCGAAGAAGAACTACGCGAACCTGCTCCACGAAGACCTGCGCCTGCGCCAGTATGTCAAGAAGCGCCTCTATAACACCGGCATTGCCAAGGTGGATATCGAGCGCGCCGGACGCAAGACCA
>JBJOID010000118.1:0-11894 GCA_046047315.1 Candidatus Hydrogenedentota bacterium
CCTCCGGCGCGTGGAAGGCATGGAGGAGTTGCTCGACGGCCTGGGGTGGCAGGGGCCATTGGGCGACTTCGTGGCGAATTCCACGGAAGACCTCTTTAAGGACGGTGCGGGCTTCGTAGTACCCCGACGAGGTTACGAGGGCCACCTGCGGCGGGTGGGTGGCGAAGGATTTGACGGCACGCACGAGTGCGTCTTGCTCGGACTTTGTTGCCGAGCGACCGGCGGCGGCTTCAACGAGCCGCACACACTCGGCAGGGAACGGAGATAGCAGACCGCGCGCCATGGCACAGGCCAGTGCGATGCCGGGAAGGGGAGCAATAGCCGGGCGGGAGCGGTCGTCGTAGACAGCCTCCGCCACACGCCAGCCCTCGTCACGGGCAATCGCGGCAAAATAGCCGTGCAAGTACTCGTAGTAGATTTCAAGGAGGGCGCGGCCGAGCTGTTCCGGGGAGTCGAGCTGGAGCACGTCGGCAAAGGGTGCCAGCTTGGCCTGGAGGTGGTCATCTCGCTCGAGCGGAGCATGGTCCGTCAGGGCGATGAGCTCCGAGAAGGCTTGCGACTCCAGCCATTCGGACGCGCCACAGATGCGCACCGTGGTCTCCGCCTCGGCGCGCCGGATGGGGTCGCGGTGCGGGTTCAGGTTCCATGCCGAGGCGCGTGCCACGGCATGGCGAAAAGCGGCGTCCTGCATCTCATGGCCATAGGCCTCCACCAGATACGCGATATTCGCGGAGGCCGAAGTGCCAATGATATAGGCATAGTCTCGCTCGGGGTTGAGACCGGATACTCCGGGACTGCCGTCCTCACGCAGGGTCGCGTCGCGGAGTGCGCCTGTGAGTGCCGCGAGGCAAAGATCCTCGGTGAGGGTCGTGGTGCCGTCCATGTCCATCAGGATGGCGCGCAAGGGAGCGCTGGGGCGGTCATGACAGGGAGCCAGGGGAACCACATCGTATTGGGGGAAAAGGGTGCCGTGGTTCTCGATGACGGTGAATTCCGGAGCGAGGTCGCGTAGGGCGGCAGTGGCCTGCGAGATGTCAAGCGAGCGTGGAAAGCGCATGAGGGTACTCTTGGATGAAAGGTCTTGGGGTTCAGGAAGCGTCTGCGGCAACATCCGCCGGGGGAGCATCGAGCCCGGCTGGCCTGGGAAAACGGCCAATCGCGTGCTCAATGATGCTTCCAAAATATAGGAAACCGCCATGCTCTTGCACGCTCGTAATCGGGGCGTAGCGCCCGGCCGGGTCTTGCAGGTTGTGAACGACCTTTCCGTCCCGGTCGAGGCCAAGCACGAAGCTGTGTCGCTTCGGGGCGGGCTGGAGGATGCGGGGCAGGCGGGCAATAACCTTGCGGATGAAGGGATGGGGTAGAAGGGCATCTAGCGTCGCATCGCGCGGGGTGGCAATAGCGACCCAGAAGACTCCCCCGCTGCCGGCGGATACGCCATCGGGGAATCCAGGGAGATTGTCGATGAATTTCTCCGTTTGTCCCGCTTTCTCGCCGCGTATCCAGTGACGCAAAATGCGGTACTTGCCGGTTTCAACGACGAGCACGAACTCCTGCCGGTGGTCCACGGCGACACCGTTGGCAAAGTAAAGTTCATCCACCAGCAGGCGGGTTGTCTTGTCACGGGGATCGTAGCTGTAGAGGGCGCCGTTCGGACGATGCTCTAGCAGGTCCAGCGTGTAGGCGGTATGGTCGAACTTGTAGCTGGCGTCGCTGAAATACATGACGCCGTTGTCGTCGATGTCCACGTCGTCGGTGAAGCCAAAGGGAACGTCGCGGTAGGCGCTGGACAGGGCAAGCAGCGTCCCATTCTCCGGGTCGAGGGAGAGCAAGCCCTTCTTCGTGTCGGCAATTACCAGGTGGCCCTGCTTGTCGAAATGCAAACCAAGGGGGCGTCCGCCCGTATGGGCCAGCGGTTCCATCCCTGAGCCATCGGGCGCAATGCGCGCAACCTGCCCGTTCTCAAAACCAACATAAAGTCTTCCGGCCGCATCAATGGCGACGTCTTCCGGGGCGGGGCCGCTTCCTTCGGCGAGCCGCTCCGTGGCCGCGAGGAGCGTGTTCACGGCGAATTCACCCGTGAGGCCGGTTGATGCGGGGGGCGTCCACGATGCCGGATCGATAGGCACGGGCCAAAAAAGCAGATAGGCGGCAAGCGCGAGTAGCCCGATTAGCGTGGTGTAAAGAATTTTTTTCATGCAATGGCCCTTGCATTGACAGTACATGCGATTAAACGTTCCTTGCAAGTGGTTTTGCGCTGAGGGTCCGGGTTGCTATACTCCCAGCCAACAGCCACGTTGCGGCGGCTGTGGAGGCGCAAGAGAGTGAAAGCATGCAATGGTGCCCGCGCGTTGTTCGCGCGGCAAAGGCCTTGGTTATATTTTCTTGACACGGCGTCCGGCGGCGGACACGCGGCGCAGCCATGAGGGGCCGTCGCATCGCGAGGGTCATCGCGGCCGCTGGGGTCTTGCTGGCGCCCGTATCCGTGGCGCAGGGTCCCGCGGACAAGGGCAAGCCCTTGGCAGAGCCGGAGCAGAGCGCGGCTGAACCCCGCCCGACAGGTATCCCAGGCGTGACGCGCCGCCTGCGGACCGTGCCCTACGGCAGCGGCACCTTGCGCGCTCCCAGCCTCAGCACCCCCGTGTCGGCCGATCCACTGGGCGGGCGCGACCCGAAGAAGTCGGCTGTGTTTCCAACGGAGTTTGGCTCCACCGAATACGGCTTCGAGATGCCCGACATGTCCGAGCCCTTCCGCGACATCGAGGCGGATGAGATGCAGCAGGGGCTCGAGAGCAACCGCATCGAGCTTAAAGGCAACGTGCGCCTGCGGCTTGGCGACATGCTCTTTCAATCCGACCAGTTCAGCTATTCGCAGGAACTTGGCGAGATCGGTGCTGAAGGAAACGTGCGGATTGAGCAGTCCAATTCAGTGCTTGAGGCGGACACCATTGACTATGTGATGCCCAGCGCGGAGGCCATTCCGCCGCCGACCATCATCGAGCCCGCGTACACGCCCGAGCAGATTGAAGAAAAGCGACTGAAGCTGGGCCGGGTGAAAGCCAGCGGCCTGTACGTGCAGGAGCCGACGCGCGAGATCGTGGCCGATGAGTTCGAATACGATATGCTCTCCGAGAACGGGGAAATCACTCGCGCTCGGGGCAAGGCGGGGGGCTACTATTTCCACGCCGAGAAGCTCGTGATTACCGGGCCGAATTCCTTCGAGGCTGAGGATGTCTGGTTGACAACCTGCGAGTGTGACTTTAACGACCCGGAGTCCGATCCCCCGGCGTACCGAATTCACCTCAAGCAGATGACCATCGTTGATGGACGCTTTGTCAAGGGCTCCCGCGCCAAGCTTCAATTGCGGAATGCCAACACGCCGCTGTTTCTGCCGGTCTGGCGCGGCGAAGACGAGAACGCGCCCTGGACCATTGACTTCGACACCGGCAGCCGGGCGGAAACCGGGACTTTCCTTAACGTTGGCCAGCAGTTCCGCGTGAACGACGATGTGTCGGTGGGGCCGCGCCTCTATGCCACGCAGAGCGAGGGCATTGGCTTTGGCGGCGACCTGAAGTACGACTTTTACGAGACGCCCAGTTCGCGCCTCTACCGCACCAAGGGAAGCCTGAACACACTCTATACCACGAAGGATCGCGGTTACGCGCACTGGTATCACCGCTTCCAGCCCAGCGAAAACCTGGTTGCCAAGGTTCAGCTGGAGCACTGGAGCGATAGCGATTTCTACAAAGACTTCTACTATGACCAGTATCGCGACCGCACAACGCCGCGCACTTTCGCCAACCTCACCTACCGCAATGATGACTTCATCGTGTCCGGCACGACACGGGTCAATACCCACGGATGGGTGAGCGAGACCGAGCGTCTCCCTGAGGCCTCGTTCCATGTGCCCGAGCGGGCCTTGGCGGACCGGCTCTACCTGAGCTTCGATACCGTGGCGGGCTACAACAACCGTGAACCCACGGGGGTGCACGGGGGGCGCGGTATTGCGCTGGCGCGCTTAACCTATGATATCGATCTGGGGCAGCGTCTGGGGCTGACTCCCTTCGTCGAAGCCTCGGGCGCCCACTACACCAACACCGTGTACGGGGACGACTCCGACGACTGGGGCAGCCTGCTGGCCGGTGTGACCGCGCAGACCCGACTGCAGCGGGAATACGGCGGCGCGCTGGGATTCTCGGCCTTCAAGCACATTATCCTGCCGTCCATCACTTTCTCACACCGGCCCGAAGTGAGCGTGGATGAGCGCGACATTCCCTTCTACGACACATGGGATCTCGTAGCCGGACGGACTCGTATCGAGACCAAGCTGGACAACATCCTGCTGGGACGTGACGCCGAGAGCGGCGAGGTATGGCAGGTTGGGCGCTTGACGCTCTACCAGGGGAATGACCTCTGGGCCGAGGGGCGTGAAGCGGAAGATTACGAGGTGGAACTGGATGTCCGCCCGCGTCCCTGGTGGGGCATGCAACTGGTGGGCGAGCGCCATAAGACGAGCGATGAGATTGATCTCGATGATCCGTTCGCGCTTGAGACCTTCGTGGCGGAGACTTATGAACGTTTCACGGGGCGTTCCTCGGATGAATTGGAGCTCTTCGACGTGAATACCCAGTTCGGCGATTATGATCGCGTGCTGGCCCAGGTCTATTACGATTCGACCCAAATTGGCGGCCGCTTCGACAGCCGCCTTGGCTTCTCCTACACGGAGACGCGCGGCCGGGTGTTTAACCGGGAGGTGCTCTACGGCATCGGCTATCGCCTCACGAACCAGTGGAGCGTGGCCATGGAGCACCGCTACGATTTCGAGTTTGACGAGCTGCGAACACAGACCTACGAAGTGCGGCGCATTTGGGACTGCTGGGAAACGGCGATTCGTTTCCGCGACCGTGAGAGCGGCTTCGATGTGAACTTCGAGATTTCGCTCACCGCGCTGCCCGGCACGAAACTGAAACTGTAGGCGAATGCTGGATCCCTTGCGCGAGGCCGTGCGGCGGGTGGCTCCCGAGGCAATCGCCTTGCGGCACGAGTTGCACCGTCATCCCGAGATTCGCTTCGAGGAAGCTTGGACAAGTGCCCGCATCGCCCGCTGGCTGGACGAGTCCGGGGTGGAATACACCCGTGGTCACGCGGGGGGCACCGGCATCGTGGCGCGAATTCCCGGCGCGGGAAGCCGGGAGATACTCCTGCGTGCGGATATCGATGCGCTCGAGATTCAGGAGGAAACCGGGCTGTCCTATGCCTCGGAGATTCCGGGGCGCATGCATGCCTGTGGGCACGACGGACACACGGCGATCTTGTGCGGTGTGACGCGTGCGCTGAAATCCATCCAGAAACAGCTGCCGTGTAGCGTGCGCTGCGTGTTTCAGCCTGCCGAGGAAGAAGCCGCAGGGGGACGGTTGGTCGTCGACGAAGGTTTGCTGGACGGGGTCGAGGCCGCCTTTGCGCTGCATGGCTGGCCTTCCATCCCCGTGGGACGCCTCGCCGTAGGACCTGGAACGGTGATGGCAAGCGCGGATGCGTTTCAATTCGAGATAACCGGGAAAGCGGGCCACGCGGCCGATCCCGTGAGAACAATCGATCCGGTCGTGGTAGGGGCGCACTTGGTGACCGCGCTGCAAACCGTGGTCAGCCGCTGCAGCAATCCATGGGACGCCGTGGTATTGAGCGTTACCCGGATTGAATCCGGCCATACGGGCAATATCATCCCCGGGCGGGCCATCGTGGCGGGCACTTTGCGGGCGCTTAACACGGCAAGCCGTAAGCGCGCCCTCGAGGCAGCCGAGCGCATCGGCGCTGGAATCGCCGCGGCATGGGATGCCAGCATCCGCTTCAGCCTGGGCGAAGTCCGCTACCCCGCTACCATCAACGATCCCGACATGGCGCGGTACGCGCTCAACCTGGCGGGCGCAGTATTCGGGGAAGATAAGGTGGAGATTCCCGCGCATCCCTATATGACCGCTGAGGACTTTGGCTATTACCTCGAGAGGACCCCGGGAGCATTCGCGTTTCTGGGCACTGGCAATACAACCGGCGATGGGCCGGGCCTTCACACACCGTTCTATGATTTTGGTGACGCGAGCGTGGAGCACGGCATGTTGTATCTCGCCGGGCTGGCCATGAACTTCGGGGCGACGCAGGGAGACCGCATGTGATCCAACTGGTTCAAGCGCTCGCGCTGGGCATGGCCGCCTTCGGAGCATCGGTGTCGGGCGTGGTGCTGGATGAAAGCGGCGCTCCCCTGCCTGGGGTCTCCGTATTCGCGGAGCCCGGGCTGGGCGGCAAGTTGGTGCACGTGGAAACCGGAGAGGGGGGGCGCTTCGAGTTTGACGCTTTGCCGGCGGGCGCCACGGGCTTTTTTGTAGCCGAGCCGGGCCGTGCCTTTGTGGGCCAGCATCTCAACCTGTCGCCCGGTGACGCGCGCAGCGGACTCCGCCTTCAGTTATCGGCGCCGGATTCGGTGGCGGGACATATCAAGAGTGCGGACGGCGAGGCTCTGAAAGGGGCGCAGATCACCCGCGTGGCGCTCACTGCCAACAGCAAGGTGGGCATTCCACTGACCAAGTTGACGGCGCATGGCTTCAGCGTGCCAACCTCCGACGCCACCGGGCGCTTTGAGGTGCCGGGCCTACCACGCGGGGAGACCGTGGCGCTCAAGGCGGGGCATGGCTCCTATGCGCAGGAGGGCGTTCAAGATGTGCGCGTTGGGGATCAGAACGTGGCCATCTCCCTTTATCGGGGGGTTCTGGTGGAGGGTGCCGTAGTCGAGCGGGGCACGCAGGTGCCCGCGTCGAACGTCGCCATCCTTTTGCGAAACGCCCAGCCGCCTCACGATACCGCAGTGGCGGAAACCAACGCGAGTGGAAGTTTCACCGTGCGCCTTAAGCCGGGGGTCTACCTGTGCGGCGCCACCGGTGCGGGCGTGCAAAGTGCGGGCTGGGAACAATTTCGTGTCACCGGCGAGGAGTCGCGGCAGGTCGTGCGCCTTTCCGTCGCCGGTGCTGGAATGGTGACCGGGCGTTTTATGGATGCGGTGACCGCCAAGCCCATTGCCGGCGTACGCGTTTCACTCTATTCCTCCGGCGCGCGGGCCGCCGTGCAGCGCACTGGACCGGGCGGTGAGTATCAGTTTCAAGCGACCGAAGGGGCCAATGCGGTGCGCATCGAGAGCGCGCCCGGCTACTTGCCACCACCGACGCCGGAACTTCCCTTCTCGGTGAAGGTGGGCGAGCGCGTTGAACTGCCGGAGATGTGGCTCGCGCCTATGCCACGTGTGTCTCTCAATATCCTGACCGAAAGCGGGCAACCGGCGGCGGGCGCGGTGGTGCGGTTGATGCGTCCCGCGCAATTCGGATGGCAGATGGCTGATGCCTCCGGACAGTTGAAGCTTCAACTGGGCAGCTTTCCTGTGGGCGAGAAGGTGCTGGGCTTCGTCGAATCGAGTCCGGGTTCGGGCGCGAGCGAAGTCGCGGTATTCGCCCTGCCTCCCGATGGCACGGCGGCCTCGAGTGTTCAACTGTTTCGCGCGGCGCGCTTGCGCGGGAGTGTGGTGGACGACGCGGGCAAGCCGCTTGAAGGCATCGAGGTGGGGGGACTTTTCCCCGGAGAGACGGAACAGGCGACGCCCCTGTTGCTCTGGCGCCTGCGCACCGACTCCAAGGGCGCCTTCGATTGGCCCGCCATCGCTCCGGGTATTCCCCAGCAGGTGGTACTGAAAGACGCATCAGGCGCCGTGGGCAGTGCGCCCTTGCTCAACCTTTCGCCGGGCGAAACGCATGACATGGGCGCTATCACGCTTCAAGGCGGACGTGCGACGGTTGCCACGGCATTGGAATGGAGCGGAAGAAACTTTGACGTGCAATGCGGGGAATCACCTGATTGGCGCGGCATGAAGCGGCGAGCCCTCTGCGTGGTCTTTACTGGCGCGGCCGACGCCGATGCCGTGGGGGAAAGCCTTGATGCTGCATCCGCCCAGTTGTCTCGGCTGGGTGTGCTTCCACTGGTGGTGACGGACCAGGCCATCACCTGCGGCGGCAGTAATTCAACGGTCTTAAGAACATCGTCACTCGGCAGGCCGCGCACCCTCTTGCAACGAAGTGACGGCACCACCATCGAACTGGATGGTTTGCCCCCCTTTGCCGTGCTGAAGGAGCTGGCGCTCAATGCGAATTAAGACATTCCTGCACGCTCTTCTCCTGGCATTCTTGTGTTGCGTCCCGGCGCATGGCAACGGCTTTGTGCTCAGCGGGCGTGTCTTGCAGGAGTCGGATGGTACTCCCGTCAATGGGGCGGAGGTGTGGCTTTCGCAGGAGGGGCTCGCGGTACGCGCCGCCACCAATTCACAAGGACAGTATTCCCTACCGGGGGCAAACGCCGGTGCGTTTCACGTGGTGGCTCTGCATTCTGGCCATGCCATTGCCGGCCACACGGGATTCCTCACGGCATCGGCGGTAGTAGACCTCGTGCTGCCCCCTGCCGAAGATGTCTCCCTCAAGGTGATAGGCCCCTCGTCCAAGGCGGTTTCAGGAGCGCGCCTCACGTGGCTGAACGTGAACGGACTGTTCAATGTGCCCGTTGCTGAATTGGGGGAGGCGGGCTTCCCTCAGTATCGCAGCAACGGCGAAGGCATGATTACCCTGCCGCCCCTGCCATCCGGAGGGTTCGTGCGGCTGCGGCTTTCGCAGTTTGATCATGCTGATCTGATGGTCGACTATCTCCCCGTTAAGCAGGAGCAGCCCGCGCTGCAAATGGCCCATGGCGTGGCTGTGGCTGGCAAGGTAATGGCTCCCGATGGCACACCCGCGCCGGGCGCCATGGTTCGCCTCTTCCAAGTGGGCGTGGCGGGACAGCGTGAATTTGCCTCGGCGGCGAGCGATCCCGAAGGCTACTTCCGTTGCCGGGTTCCTTCGGGTGAATACCTTGTGGCCGTTCGGCATGCGGATTTCGCCAGCCCACCTCCGCAGCCCGTGCTCGCGCGCGGGGAGGATTCCGCTGAGGTGTTGCTTCAACTTGAGCGCGCGCGTCGCATCACGGGGCAGGTGTTGCTTCCGGACGGCGCACCCTGCGGGGGAGTCTATGTCGCTTATCTCAAAGGCGAAACGATTTACGAGGAAGTTTTTACCGGCGCCGATGGCGGATTTCATCTTCGCGTCGCCTCGCCCGATGGTGTGCTGCGCGTCGTGCCGCCGGACGGCTATGTGACACAGCAGCTTTCCGACATCGTGGTGGCGATGGAAGACGCCGACAAGGTTGTGCTTAATCCAATTCAACTGCGGGAAGTGCCGCGCCTCAAGGGTAGGGTGCTGGACGCTTCAGGCGAACCGGTGGCTGGCGCCCTGGTAAGCACCCCGCGTTTGGGCAGGCCAGAGCGGGCGGTCTCTGATGCCGATGGCAGGTTCGAGATAAGGCCGCGGGCCTTGCCAGATGAGGGGGCCCTTTACTTTGTGGTCGAACATCCGCTTCGTTTCGAGCGGGCAGAATTCCTCGCCGAGTTTGCGGATTCTCAGGAAGTGGAGGTCCGGCTTAAGGCCTACACCCCCAGCCCGGAGTTGCCGGATGAGCCCGAGGATGCCCCCAAGATTCCAAGGCCGCTAGTGGGCGAAACAGCACCGGCATGGAATACCGCGCAGTGGTTCAATAGCGAGCCCTTAACTTTGGAGGCCTTGAAGGGGAAAGTGGTGGTGATGGCGTTCTGGGCCAGTTTCGACGACTCTCCTCAGGGCCTGGACGTGGTGGACCTGATGCGCCAGTTGCACACCGCCTACGCCGGGGATGCTCAAGTGTCGATCGTCAGTCTGCATGACGCCACAAGCACGGTGGAAGAAGTCGAGGCCTTTAATTCGTCGGTCGAGCCCGGATTTCCGATCGGGTTGGACAATCAACGCTTCGAGACCTTCAGCGCCTACAAGGTGACCTTCATCCCGGACCTTGTGCTTATCGACAAGAAGGGTAAGCTGCGCTATCGCCAGCCGGGGGAAAAGCTTGAAGAGTACATCAAGATACTACGGCGCGAATAGAAAAAGCCCGGCCACGTATGGCCGGGCTGCTCAGACGAGTAAGCGGATGAACTATTGGTGAGCGGCGCGGTGCTGCAACTCGCTCTTCTTGCGGGCTGCGGAATTGCGGTGGATAACGCCCTTGGTGCAGGCGCGGTCAATCGCGGAAATGGCGTCGCGCACGGCCGTCGAGGTCGTGCCCGCATCCTTCGACTCAAGGGCGACCAGCGCCTTCTTGATCATAGTGCGCATGTGCGAGCGGAAGTGCTGATTGCGCTGACGGGCCTTCTCATTGGTGAGAATGCGCTTCTTCTGGGATTTGATGTTGGCCATGTATTCGGTCTCGTCTCTCGGTTTCAGGACCAAAGGTCCGTGTTGTTTCAGCGGTAAGCGCGATAATATACCAAATTAATCCTGCCTTGTTCAAGCAGGATTCCTGCTCCGCCATCAACCACGGTTTCGCGGGCGTCCTCCTGCGAGGCAGGATAGAACAACAAGGGTCAAAATTAGCACGTTTCCCTGCGACTTGAGCACCGTGTCTGATTCCGCAGCGTTGCACGCGCAGCCTGCGGGCGGGGGCGGGCTGGGCGTTCCGGGCACCAGCAGCGCTCCGTTTTGGACAGTCGAGGGAACCCGGCGTCCACCCGGGTCGGAGAGCACTACGCCCGCCACGGTGAGTGACTGGCTTCCCGGTGGCGCCGTAGAGGATAGCTGTAACTCCAGCAATACCACAGCACCGGCAGGAATGGGGGATTGATTGATGCCGGCCACGATGATGCGATGGCGTCCCGGTCCCAAGGGGTTGGACGAGACCAACTTGGCGGATTGCGTGGCGGAAGGGCCAGGCGAAATTTCGATCAGGGAAGCCACGGGGGCTGGATAGTTCAGATCGAACTGCATGCCCGCCACCTCCTCGCCCGCTTCGGGGGTCAGCGAGACTTCAATCGTGATGCGCTCACCCGCCGGCGCATCGGCGCTTTCAACTGTAAGGGTAGCTGCAAGGATGGTGGCGCAGGGGAGGAGGAACAGACTGGCAAGCCCTAGCAATCGCCATCGTGCAATGGTCGAGATGCCGCGATCGGTCATTCGTCCAGCACGTTTTTGATGTGGCGTTTCCACTGCGACGGGCGACGCAGCGCTTCGACGAAACGCAGGGCCAGCATCCCCACGATGAACATGCAAAACATGCTGACCAAGTATAGGCCACTGTTTTGGACCAGGTGATCCTCGGCGAGCGTCTGGTCGGCCAGCAGTGGATGGCTGTCGGAGACTATACTTCCGGGAGCAGTCGCGCGCGCCACGGAAGAGATTGCGGATGCTACTTGCAACGGTTCCGATATTGCCGGTGCTTCGGGTGAGTTCGCTGTTGGTAGAGCCGCCGCGGGTACGCTGCCGGGAAGTGTCCGAGCCACCGGGCGCGCCGCAGCACTGGGATTCGAGGCGATGGAAAGCGGGCCGCTTTGCCCGGTATCGGAAGCCGCCGAAGGATAGATGGCGTAGGAG
The DNA here is from genome assembly GCA_046047315.1 of Candidatus Hydrogenedentota bacterium. GTDB lineage: Bacteria > Hydrogenedentota > Hydrogenedentia > Hydrogenedentales > JAEUWI01 > WGMK01. The sequence goes on from JBJOID010000118.1 coordinate 11,514, forward strand.
CCAGCTTGCCCGGTCAGTCCCTTCCGGGCGGCTTGTCCGCTGACTTGAGTCGATTTCTTGCCATCGGTACCTGGCGTGATTGCACTCTCATCCTCTGGCGACAGCAAGTCAGAACCACTCGCAAGACCCAATGGATTGAACAGATTGCGAGGGTCTTGAGCACCCGCTTCCGGATCGTCCGCAGGGGGAGTGTTCGAGTCTACAGACTTGTCCTCCTCGGCAGCGGGGGGGGCTGCGGGCGGCTCTGGAGTCGGCGTTGGCTCCTCTGTTTCGGGCTCCAACGGTTCTTCGGGTGATTCTGTGTTCTCGCGAATCTGCACGGGAATCCGCTCGCCTGAAGGAGAGGCCAGCACCGGGCTTTGCAGGCCAATCGACGGAGCC
>JBJOID010000119.1:0-11390 GCA_046047315.1 Candidatus Hydrogenedentota bacterium
CAGGAACGGGACCGACTGCGCAAGGTGCTGCAGCAGGTACGGCCCCAGGGCGTGGGCCTGGTGACACGCACCGCGGGCGAGGGCCGGCAGAAGCGCGACTTCGAAGGCGACGCGAAGTTCCTGATGCGCGAATGGGAGCGCGTGAAGAAAAAGTTCGAGCGCATGAACGGCCCCGGGCTGCTGCGCGAAGACCTGAACCCGGTGCTTCGCATCGTACGCGATCGCTTTACCGAGGAATACGAGCGCATCACGATAGACGACGAGCGCGAATTCGAACGCACGGTGAAGTTCCTGGAGAACCTCGCGCCCAAGCTGAAGGGCCGCGTGAAGCTGTACAAGCACAAGCGGCCGATGTTCGACCGGATGGGCATCGAGGCGGACATCACCAAGGCCCTGAACCGCAAGGTGCTGCTGAAGAGCGGCGGGCATATCTGCATCGACCAGACCGAGGCGCTCATCGCCATCGACGTGAACACGGGCAAGTTCACCGGCAAGAAGCAGCTGGAAGACACGGTGCTGCAGACCAACCTGGAAGCTGCCGAGGAAATCGCCCGGCAGGTGCGGCTGCGCGACATGGGCGGCATCATCGTCATCGACTTCATCGACATGCTGTACGAGCGCAACCGCAAGAAACTGATTGCGCACCTTTCCGAAGCGCTCAAGCGGGACCACGCGAAGACGACGATTTCCGAAGTGAACGAACTCGGCATGATCGAGATGACGCGCAAGCGCGTGAAGCACAACCTGGTGAAGGCGCTGTCGCAGCCCTGTCCGTATTGCTCGGGCGGAGGCATGGTGAAGTCGGTCACCACGGTGACCTTCGACACGCTGCGGGCGCTGCAAAGCCTCTTCTGCCACACGCGCGAAAAGTCGATCATCCTGCAGGCGCATCCCGACGTGGCGCGGCGGCTGCGCACGGAGAACCGCGCCGCACTGGACGAAGTGCTCGCGTCCTTCGAGCGGGAGCTGGAGATCGAGTCGGTGTCCGATTTCCACGTGCATGACGTGAAGTTCCTGCGGGCCCGGACGCGCAAGGAAATCGCCCACGGCGAGGCCTAAGCAAATCAGCCCCGCCCTTTGGGGGACGGGGCTGACGAAGGCTTACGACAGGTTGCTCAGGCGGTTATCGGCTTGCCGCCGGACTCGACCTTCTTTTCCTTGGCGCTGGTCTTGCCGGGCTCATCGCCGATAATCCACAGCACGGCGCCTAGCAGCATCACGACGGCCTCAATGCCCCAGTAGATGAAGAGGTTGGCCCAGACGCCGGTGGTAAATCCGTAGGAGTGGAGGCCGACGCCAAGGTTGTTGACGCCCCACCACGAGAAGGTGACCACGACGGCGAGGAAGATCGCCCCCATGTTGATGCCGAGGTCACGGATGTAACCGCCCATCTTGGCGTGCAAGACCACCAGGCTCCAGAGGCAAATGAGCAAGGCGCCATTCTCTTTGGGGTCCCAGCCCCAGAAGCGACCCCAGCTGTCATTCGCCCAGATGCCACCCAGGATGGTGCCGACAACGGCGAAGATGAGGCCGAAGCAGAGCGTGCCATAGGTCATGCGGGTGACGCCGCGATAGAAGGCGCGGTCGCCCGCGCGATAGCGGAAGATTCGGCCGAGCACATACACATGCGCGATGGCCCCGGCGAGGATGCCCGCGGCATAGCCAATCGTCACCGTGATTACGTGCGTGGAAAGCCAGAAGTTGGTGTCGAGCACGGCGATGAGCGAGGGCATGGTGTCCACCCCCTCTTTCGCTTCATAGCGATTGGCGAGGAACATGCCCACGCAGCCGAGTATGGCCGCCACGGCGATGACGATTCGCTGGCGGTTCATCAACTCGATGATGAGCGCGGTGGCCACCGAGACGGCGGTGATGAAGAGCACCGTCTCGTAGAGGGTCGTCACCGGGGGGCGCTCGCGGATGATGCAACGGATGATGATGGCGGTGATGAGCATGCCGGTGGGCACCGCCAGGGCGGCCTGCGTCGCATAGCGTGACCAGCGGGAGTACGGCACGAGCCACGACAGGGCCACCACGATGAAGCCGATCACGTAGAAGTATTGGCTCAGGTAGACCCAGCCCCAGCGGTAGTAGGAGACTTCAAGCGGCACCTTGCTGTATTCGCCGCGCTGGGTGGCCGCGCCGACCACGGCGGTGTGGAACTTCTCGAGGACTTCGCCAAAGGCCTCGGGATTGTCGACGAGCTTGGGCAGGCGTTCCATCAGGGCAAGGGATTCGAGGGCGTTCTGGCTGGCTCGCTCTGGACTGCGGAAATCAAAGGCGTTGGTGGCCATGTCGGCGGGCGAAAGCCACACCTTTTCCGTGGCGGCAACCGGCGGCACGAGGGCCATGATGTGGGTTGGGGAGAGGGCGCGTTCGAGCTCGTCCATCATCTTGGCGATGGCTTCGGCCTCGCGGTTCACCCCGGCGTCGCCGAGGGTGGGACCAGATTCGCGCAGACGCTTCATCACCTCGGGTATCCGCATCAGCACCAGGCTGAGCGGGGGCTCCTCGCTCGCGGGAAGCGCCGCGCCCACCACGGTGTCGGGCGTGCCCGCGTAGCTGCGACGCGCAAACTCAAAGTAGTACATGAGCTGCGAGAAGGTCATCACGTTCGCGGCCAGGTTCTTGATCTGCCGCTCCACCATCGTGAGGTCCTTCTCCTCCTTCTGGCGGTACTCTGTCTCAAGTTCGAAGAGGCGGTGGATGCCGGGGCGCAGTTCGTTGAAGGAATAGCGGTCGCGCTTCTTGTCGTGCGTACCAAGACCGATGGAGGTAACGGCCTCATCGTTGTCAATGAGGAAGTGGGCGTAGTCCGCCGCCGCCTCGGGATAGAAGAGGCAATCCAGCAGCCAGGCGAGGGAATCCAGCTTGCGGCCATCCGGGGTCTCGACGGAGCGGCGGCCGTTCATGCTGAGCAGGGTGAACTGTGCGAAGGTGTCGAGCGGCTTGATGCGGCCGCCATCCTGCACGGGCAGCGTGGCGAAGAGATCGAGCTCGCGCTCAGTCCACGCGCGGGGCGTCTTCACGGCGGCGGCCGCTTCGGGCTCTGGCGCGGCGGTCGCGGCTTGGGTGGCTTCCGGCGCAACGGCGGCGGGGGCAGCCTCCGTGGCCGCGGGCTCGGCGCTGCCGGCCTCGTACTGCGCGTGGGCGCCCACGGCCAGCAAACAGCCCGCGATGCAGGCGAAGGCGTAGTGCCGGGTATGCTTAAACATTTTTGCGTCTCCTGCTTTCGCTGCGCAGATACACCGTCAGCCGCTGTAGGAAGTGAATGCACAGGCCCACGCCAATCACGTAGCAGGCGTACTTGGGCCACTGGTCGGCGGGATTGTTCACCACCGCGAATACCGACGCGATCCGGGGATTGCCCGGCTGCTCGATGAAGGAGGCCTGGAAAAATGTGAAGCCCTTGTGGCGAAGGGGCTCGTTCATCTTGATGTCCACTTCGCGCGAGCTTCCGCCCTCGGTCATGGTCACCTCGCTCTGGTAGTTGCTGGCCATGCCGGTGCGCGGATGCTTCTCATGGATGAACTTGTCGAGCGTGATAGTGAAGGGCACGGGGAAGCGTTCATGCCGCAGGTCGATGGCGTAGCGCTTGTCCTGGATGTTCACGATCCAGGGCGCGGCGGCCATGCCCCACAGCAGGCCCACATGCGCCTCGCCGCTGCCGTGCTTGAGGGCAAGCGTCATGGGGTCCACGTCGGTGGCTTCCTCGACCGCTGGACGCTCGATCACGGTGGCGATGGCGCCCGCGATGTTGCGCTCCGCCTCGGGCTCCAGCGGGCGCTCCTCAAGGTTGACGCCGTCCACGCCGGTCGCCAGCACCGGGGGCACCCGCACGGGCATCGAGTTCTGCATGTAGCCCTCGATGAACAGCATGAAGGGCAGGTCCTTCGCGTGGAAGGTGCGCGACTCAAGACGGGTCAGGTAGTGGAATTCCTCGTGCGGTATCTCCCAGGTGCGCGGGGGATTCGCATCGAGATCGGTGATGGTGATCACCCAGTCGTAGTAGCTCTGATAATGATCATCGCTTTGCCCCTCATAGAGGGTCATGTGCCCGCTGTTCGAGAACTCATAGGTGACGAAGCCCGCCACGAGCAGCAGGAGGATGCCGCCGTGGGCAATGAGCATGCCGGGGCGGGTCCAGCTCTTGGGCGCACGGATGAGGGCGCCGAGCGTGAGGTTGATGAACAGCAACACCATCAGCGGGTAGACGCCGGGCAGCGGCAGGTGGAACCAGGGCGTGAATTCATGCACGAGGAACCAGCCCTCGAAGTACTTGCGCTGCACTTCGTAGAGGCCGTGATCCACCTGCTCGAGCGTGCCGAGGAGCGTGAGGATGAAAAGAAACGTCAGCAGCACGCAAGCGAGCGCATAGGACGCGAGAAAGTCAATCAACTTTTTGAGCATGGCAATCTACTTCGATGGTTGGCCGCGCGGCGGCGTTTAGCGCAGGGACTTGCAGAAGGCTTTGAAGTTGTCGACCTGCGCGGCGACTTCCTCGGCGGGACCGGTCATTTTCACAAAGAGCGACTGCTCCTCGCTGGCGCGCACAATGCCGAGCATACGGGCCTTGGCGATGGACTCGCCCTGCATCCCGGTGTAGCTTCCCTCCACGTCGACGAGGGCGCAGGGTTCACCGAGCACCTCGATCTTCTCGAGCGCATCAATCTGTTCCGAACTGAGCGAGGCCGCGCCCATTTGGCCATACCAGCGGTTGATGTTGGCTTCCACGCCGCCAGCCATTCCGCCCAGCACGGCGATGTAGCACTCCGTGGTCCCAATCGTGAAGCTGACCACGCGCATCGGGCGCGCGGGGCTCTGCTCCCATCCGGCCGGCACATCCCACTTCAACTGGTCCGCCGGGGGAATCCCCTTGCCACCCGCGGCGCTGGCCTCGGGGGCGGGCGCGGGCATGGGTTCGGCGGCAGGAGCCGCCTCGGCCGGGGCGGCAGGAGCCTCGTCGCCCTCGCCGGGGATGGCGTGCAGTTGCATCAAGGCTTTTCCATCACTGGCGGGCACGATGCTCTGGTGGAAGGTGATGAAATCCGTCATGTGGGCGTCCACCACCTCGGCTGGGCCGGTCATCTTGATGAAGGCGGAACGCTTGGGTTCGATCAGTGCGAGGCCCAGCATCGCATAGTTGTCTTTGGCGTCGCCGCCCATGCCGCGATACGCCCCGCGCAGGTCCACATAGGTGGCCGGCTTGAACAGCAGGATCTGTTTGGGCAGGCCATCCACGTCGGCCTGCGTCAGTTCGGGCAGGCCCATCTGCTGGCGCCACCGGTTGATGTTCGCCAGAAGTCCACCGCCGTCACCCGGCAGCATGGTCAGGTACATCTCGACATCCGCATTGGATTCCAGCCGCAGGTTAATCTGCCGCATGGGTGTGGCTTCCAGCTCCACCCAGCCCTTGGGCAGGTTCCAGCGATACTGCGGCACATCGTCCCCCTGAGGTGCGTCGATAAGGCGCGGCCCATTTGGATCGGCCGGCTTGGGCGTGGCTTCAGCGGCGGGTGCCGGGGCGGCGGAGGGCGCGGCCGCGGGCATCTCCGGCATCTGCATGCGTTCCGCCGTTCCCATCTCCTTCACTTCCGTTTCGAATTTCGTCGCCTCACGCGGCGCGGGGATTTCCGCCGTCGGTGCGTATTCCTTGCTGCATGCCGCCAATCCAAGCACGGATACAGCGAATAGTGAAAATAGCGAGACACGATCAAGCACGACTTAATCTCCAACAGCCCGAGGGTCTATGCGCCCGGTGGCAAGACCCGGCATGGGCGCTTAGGGTTTCTTTTTCAATCCCGCCAGTGTACGTTTCAACCGCAAGGGTATGCAACGCGCGACGCATTGTTGGGTGCAATTGCAATAACCAACTCCGGCGATGCTGTATTCACAAAGAGCCCTTTTTCGAGTACCGCGGGAAGGCACGTTTCTCTGGCGCAACCCGCGAATCCCGCGTCGTGTTCGGTGTGGGGCAGACCGGTGGCGCGTCCCCCGGCGTATGCGATATACTGCCGCGATTTGTCCCGGCTGATAGTGCCGGGCCTGCACGAGGTGAAGAGAGCATATGTGGAAGCGAATCCTGATAGTGGGCTTGGTCCTGATCGTGGGACTCCTCGGGGCCGGTGTGGCCACCATGCGGATGGAAGTGGCCGACGCCCACGAGCATTACTTCGACAACTACGACCCGAGTCTGCCTTTCAACGCGGAGATTGCCGAGCGCACCGCCAAGGAAGGCTATGTGGTGGAGAAGGTGTACTTTGAATCGCGGCCCGGCGAACGGGTGCCCACCTTGCTCACCTTCCCGCCGCAGTTCGAGGGCAAGCTGCCGCTCATCCTCTTCCTGCATGGCATCGGCCAGAAGAAGGATTTCATTGAGGAGATTACGCTGCCCTTCACGGTGAACGGCTTCGCGATGGCCTGCTTCGACCAGCATATGCAGGGCGAACGCCGCCTGCCCAAGGAAGCTTCGGCCATGGAAAACGCCAAGGCCTTCTTCGACCGCCCGTGGAAAACGGTGAACGACGCGCGGCGCTTTCTCGATTACTGCGCGACGCGCGACGACATCGACATGGATCGAATCTACCTGGTGGGCGCCAGCTACGGCGCCATCACCGGCTCCACCTTCGCGGCCTTCGACGATCGCGTGAAGGCGGCGGCCTTGGTCTATGGCGCGGGTAACATCGCCAAGATGCTGGACGCGCGGATGATCAACAGCGAGATTGCCACGAACTATCCCAAGCTGGAGCCGCTGCTGCCGTATGTGCGCAGCTTCGTGGCGTACCTGCTCGATCCCGCCGATCCAATTCACTACGTGGACCAGATTGCGCCGCGCCCGGTGCTCATCCAGAACGGCCGCGACGACGGCCTGATCGCCACGGCGGCTGCCGAGGAATTCCAGCAAAAGGCGGCCCAGCCGAAGGACATCATCTGGTATGAGGGCGACCACATCGGGCTCGATCCCTACACGGTGGCGCAGGTGCTGAAGGATGGCCTGGCATGGATAGTGACGCAGGACAAGGAGGCGCGCGGCGGCAACGTGGCGTTGTCGCCGGAAACAGACCAGGTGTTTGCGATGCTGCAAGCCAAGGTGGAGGAAATGCGCCGATGAGGGCGATGCTCGCGCTGGCGGATGGAACGGTATTCGAGGGGCGGGGCGTGGGCGCCGCCGGGGAATCGATTGGCGAGCTGGTGTTCAACACCAGCATGACCGGCTATCAGGAGATCCTCACGGACCCCTCCTACGCCGGGCAGATCGTCACGATGACCTATGTGCACATCGGCAACTATGGCGTGAACGAGGAAGACCTTGAATCGCGGCAGCCTTTCGTGCGGGGATTCGTGATGCGTGAATGCTGCTTCGAGCCCAGCAACCACCGCGCCACGGCCAGCCTGCCTGAATACCTCGAGCGCAACAACATCCTTGCCATCGACGGCGTGGACACCCGCAAGATCACGCGCATTCTGCGCACCAAGGGCGCGATGAACGCCATCATCAGCACGGTCGATTTCGATCCTGCCTCGCTGGTGAAGAAGGCACAGGAGGCCCCCTCGATGGCGGGTTCCGACTTCGTGCGCGAGGTGACGGTCAAGGAGCCCTACACCGTGCCCGCCGCGGGCGAGAAGCGCTACAACGTGGTGGCGCTGGACTTCGGCGTGAAGCAGAACATCCTGCGGCTCTTGGCGGAATCCGGCTGCGAGGTGACGGTGCTGCCCGCGACGGCCTCGCCCGACGATGTGCTTTCGCGCCACCCCGACGGTGTGTTTCTATCCAACGGCCCCGGCGATCCCGCCGCCTTGGATTACATCTATCCCACCGTGCGGGCGGTCTTCGATTCCGGCAAGCCGGTCTTTGGCATCTGCCTTGGGCATCAGATCATCGCCCATGCGCTGGGCGGCAACACGTACAAGCTGAAGTTCGGGCACCGGGGCGGCAACCAGCCCGTGCGCAACGAGACGCGTGGCAGCGTGGAGATCACCTCGCAGAACCATGGTTTCGCGGTGGACCCCGATTCCCTCGACCCAGCCCAGGTGGAGCTGACGCATACCCACCTCAACGACCACACCTGCTCGGGCCTGCGCCACAAGTCCAAGCCGATCTTCAGCGTGCAGTACCACCCGGAAGCCTCCCCCGGACCGCACGACAGCCGATACCTCTTTGAGGAATTCACCCAGCTGATGGACGCCGCCCGCGCAAGCTAACTGGAGCGCTTGCGTTTTTTTGCCATGCGGCGGACAATGCATCGCTGCTTGGGGAAGGAGCGTGCCATGCTTGCTTTGCGTATCGTGTTGTTGGCGGGATCGGCGGCCCTGCTGCTTGCCGCACCCTGTGGAGCGGAGGGCTTCCGCGTGACGCACTACATGGTGCAGCCCTACGCCCAGATGCCGAAGACGCTCCCCTTGGCACCGCCCGCCGAAAGCTTCACGGTGCATGGCATCACGTGGAACGTCTATTACGAGGACGTCATCAATGGCACCGGGATCGGTTTCGACGCGCCGGGCAGCACAGGATCGAGCCGCCGCGACCGGGTGCGTGATTGCGCCACGTATCTCTCCGATGTGCTGAACGAAACGGGTGAGCTTGACCTGCTGGTGGGGCAGTCCTTTCAGGATCCCGACTTTCCGCCAACGGGACTCTTCCTGGCGCAGGGCGGCACGGGTTTTGATTGCAGCGAAGACTTCACGAACGGTTATGCCTTTCATCGCCTCAAGACAGGAAACAAGGCCGCGCCGGGCGAGGAAGACATCTTCATCCAGTTCAACTTCAACTTCCCATGGCATGCGGGCACGGGCAACGCGCCCAGCGGCACCAGCGACTTGCAGTCGGTCTTGCTCCACGAGATCACCCACGGGCTGGGGCTCATGGGGATTGCGGATCGCTTCGGCAATTCGCGGCTGACGCCCTGCACACCTCCCGCCACGGGCTACACCGCATGGGACGGACTGTTGGCCCGGGGCGCCACGGGGGAGGCGCTTTTCGGCGGAAGCCCGCTGGGATTTCTGGGAAGTCAGACTGACCTCACCAGCGATGACATTTTCTTCACGGGCAGCTTCGCGACGATCGGCTACAACCAGGGAGTGTCTCCCAAGGCCTATGCGCCCTCCACCTTTCGCTTGGGCAGCAGCCTGACGCATTTTGCCACGGGGCAGATGGTGGGCGGCCCGCTGGTGATGGAGCATGCCATCGCGCAGGGGTCCACCTACCGGACCTTCAAGCCGGTGGAGATCGGCGCGCTGCGCGACATTGGCTACGACAACGCCGCCGACCCCGGGGGGCTGGGATGCGACGGCTTCGGGGGACAACTCGATGCTTGCGGCGTGTGCCGGGGAGACGGCCAGTCCTGCCTGGGATGCGATGGCGTGCCGAACAGTGGACTTGAGACAGACACTTGTGGCGAATGCGGTGGCGAGGGACTCGCCTGCTTCGGCATAGAGGGGCGTGCCGGATACTACGAATCCGGCGAGCCGCTGTTGCTCAGCGTGACCGGCCCAACCACCCGGCTGCAATGGCGGCGCAACGGCGTGGACCTGCCCGGGGAGAACGGCGTGACCCTGCACCGCCCGGCCTTGACGCTGGTGGATGCCGGCACCTATACCGTGGCGTACACCTCCATGGCGAAGAGTGTCGTGGTGTCTGAACCCGTGTGGATACAGGTAGTTCCCCTCGCGGGCCTGCCCGCAGCGGGCCTTGCCGCCACCCTCTTGCTGGCGGGAACACTTGCTGCCATGGCTGCCCGCCGCGCGGGATTTCGGGCTTGACGAAATCCGTACTTTGGGCTAGGCTTTCGCTATTCGGCAGTTTCGGGGAATTATGGATTATGGACACCCGCCACCGTGGGGGAAGCGGTGCGGCTGTCTTGGGGATTCCCCTGAGGGACGTGGCATTCAATGAGGAGGCAGATCATGTTTTTTTTGGGGAAGCTAGGGCGGGCTGTGGCGGCCTGCGCATTGATGGGTGGCGCAACGGCGGGAGCCGAAACGCCGGTGCTGTACTACGGCCACACCGGCGAAGTGGCGGAGTTCAACGCCAAGGCCTTTACGGATTTCGGCGGCACCCCCACCGAGACCCACGTGACCGGCGGCATCACCTTCCGCCTGTTTTATGAAGACGTGCGGCTGGACAACAACATCGGCTTTGATGGCGCCAGTGCGGCGGCCGCGCGCCAGCGGGTGCGCGATGTGCTGGATTACATCGCCAGCGTGCTCAATGAAACCGGCACGCTGGACGTGCACTGGCAGACCTCGCAAACGGATGGTAGCGGCGCGCTGGCCTCCTGCGGCACTTTCTACTCCTTGGGCAACGGTATTCAGCAACCGAGCACGCTGCTCCGCATTGCGAATGGCAGCAAGCCCTTCGCGAACACCCCGGAAATCCAGGGGACGGTGGACTTTGGATTCAACTACAACTTCACCAGCGCCCCGACCACGGGTGGACAGATCGATTTCTTCTCGGTGATGCTGCATGAATTTACCCACGCGCTGGGCATCGCGGCGCTGACGCGCGCGGACGGCTTGAGCGCCTTTGCTGGAAGTGGCGCACCCAATGCGCGCACCCAGTTTGACCGGGGATTTGTGAAGGGCCAGGGGGGAACGAGCATCATCAACGCCTCGGGACTGTTCACCGGGAACGTGAGCGACCTGACCAGCAATGACGTGTTCTCGAACGGCGCGCAGGCGACCAGCCTTTACGACCAGGGCGGCACGCAGCCGGGCATCTATGCGCCGACGCCCTTCTCAACGGGCAGCAGCCTTTCACACTGGAACACGAACAACATCGTGGGAAGCGCGGTGATGGAGCATGCGATTCCCTCGAACACCGACCGTCGCGAGTATGCAGGGGTGGACTTGGGCGGGCTTATCGACGTTGGCTGGGCCGACGCCACCGACCCGAACGCGACCGAAGGCGAGGGAGAGGGTGTGGCCGAAGGAGAGGGCGAAGGCGAGGAAGGCCCGGTGACGCTGACCGTGACGAACGGCGGCGGCACCTATGTGGAAGAGGGCGGCACCATTAGCCTGTCGGTTGCGGTGGAAGGCGGCACGCCGACCAGCTTCCAGTGGACCAAGAACAACGCGGACATCCCTTCGGCCAATGGCGCTTCCTTCGTGAAGAACAACGTGTCCGCCGCCGACGAAGGCAGCTATCGCGTGCGCGTGGAGACCGGCGCCAAGGCCGTGACGGTCTCCGATCCCGTGGCGATCTTTGTCGTGCCGGTCGGCGGGTTGCCTGTGGCGGGCGGCCTCGGCCTTTCCGCCATCGCGGGCGCCTGCGCCCTCGCCGGGGCGCTGCTCATTCGCAAGCGCAAATAGTCCATAGCACATTCTGTCAGGCCGCCGGGTTCATGGAGAACCCGGCGGCCTCTTGCTTTACACCTCGAACAACAGCACCTCCC
>JBJOID010000120.1:0-10840 GCA_046047315.1 Candidatus Hydrogenedentota bacterium
GAAGAAGCCGAGCAGTTGTTGCACCTGCTCAGCACACAGCCGCGCGAGCCAGAGGAAGAAGCTCCCGTAGATACACCTGAGCCGGAGCCTGTCGAGGAAGCGCCGCCGGCGTCATCGGACACGGAGCCTGAGTCCCTGCCCGAGGATGCTGATGCTCCCGTCTACAAAGCAGAGCCCGAGCAGTCTCCTGCAGCATGGTTGCAGCCCGAGCCCATGGATACGCCCGAGTCCGCAAACGAGATCGCCGCGTCCTCCGGGCCAGAGCCCGAAGGAGATTTGCTGGACCAGTTTCTTCAGGCGGTAGAGACGGGACCCGAGCCCGAGCCCGCACCGCTGCGTCCCGCGCCGCTGACGGTCATCGAAGACGATGCCGGTGAGGTCTCGCCCGTAGAGAACGTCGCCAGTGAAGCGGCGCCCCCTGAAAGAAAGCCGCTCTGGACTCCCGACCCCGAGCCGGTCGTGGAAAAGGAAGCACCGCCGCTGCTGGCATCGCATGCGCCGCCCGTGGTGGACAGGCACGCGGCCAGCCGCCACGGTCACGTGGCTTACGATCATGAAGCCGCACCCAACCGGCGCAACACCACCCGGCACGTGCGCCGCCGCCGCCGCCTGATCATCCGGGCCGCCGCGCTGCTTGCTGTCGCGGTGCTGGCCATCGCCGGCTACACCACCTATCGCGAGTTGCTGCACCCGCGCATCCTCAACCCTGACGAGCTCTACGCCAAGGCCCAGCGACATTTGGCTGACCGGCGCTACGCTGACGCTTCGGCCCTTTTCGCCGAGTTTGCGCAGCGTGCTCCCGGGCACCCTGCGCGTCCCGACGCACAATTCGCGGCCGCGCTGGCCTTGCACATGGCGCCGCGCGGCAGCGCCGAAATGAACCGCGCCCATGCCGCGCAGGCCATCGAGCACCTGGAAGCCTTCATCCGCGATAATCCCGCGCACAAGAAGCTCGCTCGGGCGCGCTCGCTGTTGGGGCTGCTCTACTATCAGGCCGAGGACTACGAGCGCGCTATCGAGACCCTGCGCGGGCTGGTGCGCAAGCCGGAGGATCAGCTCGCCGCGCTGCCCATCATGCGCACACTGGCGCGGGCCTACGGCTACACCGGCGCCCTCGAAGAAGCCGAGGCGACCTACCTTCAGGCGACCTCGCTCCCGAGGAACTATACGCCCGACGCCGACTACTTCGAACTGGGCGAACTGTACCGTCGGCGCGCCGATCTGGCGGAGCCGGGCGAAGAGAAGGCGCGGTTGCAGGCGCAGGCAGAGCGGTATCTGGGGCTTGCCTCCGAGACTTCCGTGATCGATCCCGAGACCCGCGAAAGCATCGGTGAATTGATGCTCAGCCTGAACGCACCGGTCGCCGATGCGCAGGAGCCCGCCTTGAATGCCGAGGCGGTGGAGCCGCCTGCCGAACTGGAGACGCCGCCCTTGGAGATGGAGGAGGCGCCGCCGGTGGCCTCTGGTGTGGCATTGGACCCCGTGATGGAAGCACAGCAGCTCGGCCAGCCCGCCGTGGCGCAGCCGTAGAGGAATTCGACCGATGGCCAAGACATCAGCAACCTGGCGCATGGCGCTGTTTGTGGCGGCGGTGGCCGCCTGTGCCGCCAGCCTCGCGCAAGACGCACCCCGCATCAGCCCGGGAGACATGATTTATGTCAATGTATTCCGGCATCCCGAACTCAGTGCCTCCGCGCAGGTGGACGCCAACGGCATGATCAACCTCGCCCACGTGGGTAATGTGTCGGTGGGAGGGCGCACCGAGAGCGAGGCGTCGGAACTTGTGCAGAACGCCATGGGGGTGGTGTTGAAGAATCCTCGCGTGAGCGTGACCAAGGGCGCGCCGGCCGCCACGATGATGGCGCCTTCGGGGAACCGCAAGGTGGAGATGCGCACGGAGGTGGTGCAGGTGAACAACGCCCGTGCGGAAAACCTGTACAACGCCCTGGCGGGAATGTCCACCGAGGGCGGCAGCATCAGTTTCGACGAGGCCACCAACACCATCATCATCACGGATGAGGCATCCACGTTGCAGAACATGGTGAGCGTCGTGCGGGAGCTTGACAACCTCGACAACCAGATGGCGCAGGTGCACATCGAGGCGCGCATCGCGGAGATCGAATCGTCGGCCATCAAGGAAGTGGGACTTCGTTGGTTCGCTCAGGGCGACCATGTTGCCGGGGGTTACACACCCAATGCCCGGCAGGACGCGCGCGTCAATTCGCTGCGCACCTTCAATGACCCCATCTACAACGAACGCATCGATTCGAACAGTGGTAACAACTTCAACTCGGGATCGAACCGCGAGTTCATCGATGAGCCAAACTTTGATCGCCGCCTTCAAATCCCCATCCAGGTGGCGGCCCCCGGCCAGATGTACCTCGGCTACCTGAACGCCGGCATCGATCTTGGTGTAATGCTCGACGCGCTGGTGGCAGACAACAAGGCCGAGTTGCTGGCCACGCCCTACATCCGCGCGGTCAACCACGACACCGCCCAGATCAAGATGACCAGTGAGTTTCCCTACACCGAGCTGGGCAGCGCAGGGCTCAACACCGTAACCACCACGCGCTTTCTCGATATCGGCATCGTGCTTGAGGTCACGCCGCACATTCGCAAGGATCCCGAGGGCGTGCCCTACGTGCAGCTGGAGCTGGAGCCCGAGGTCTCTTCCGCCACCGGCGTCGCCAACGGCGTGCCCATTCGCTCGGTTCGGCGCAGCAGCAGCACGGCCAACGTGCGTGACGGCCAGACCCTGGTGATTGGCGGCATCGTGCAGAACGATGAGCGCAACGTGATCCAGAAGGTGCCGGGTCTCGGCGACGTGCCGGTGCTGGGCAACCTCTTCAAGCACAAGGAGCGCAGCGCGGCCACGCGCGAATTGATGATCTTCGTTACCCCGCGCATCTATGCCCGTCCCGAGGCCGCCACGTGGAGCCGCGATCTCGCGCTCACCGGCGACCGCGAGGGCGGCTTGTTGCAGTCGCTCGAGGCGCGCGCCGACGCGCCGCCGCAGGAGTAAGGCCCGCGATGTCTTCGCCCGCCACCGACACGCCGGACCCGCAGGACAACCGCAACGCCAGCGGAGAAAATCAGTTCCGCTTTGTGCAGCGGGTACTGATGGATCAGTGGCTCTTGCTGCTGGCGGGCGCGCTGATCGGCGGCCTGCTCTCGGCGGGCGTTTTCCTGCTCCAGCGCGAGGTGCTGCCCCAGCGCTACCAGACCCAGAGCGAGCTCTTCATCAAGCAGCCCTCCTGGCAGGAGGGCCTGTTCCGCGCCACCGGCGGCGGGGCGCTCTTCCCCATGGACCCGCAGTCCATCGTCAACCGGGCGGACAGCGCCGAGTTTTTCCGCGAGGTGGCCCGCGCGCTGGTGCAGATGGACCTGGCCAACGGGGGGCCGCTGGCCGGGCTGGCCACGCCACAGGAGCTGAACGAGAAGGCCGAGCAACTGCGCGGCCGCATCGTGCTCACGCCGGACATGGAGAAGCAGCGCATCTCGGTGGCGGCCACGAACTGCGAAACGCCGGAGGAAGCCAAGCAACTGGCTGAGATGACCGCGCGCGTGCTCATCGAGATGGTGCACCAGATGCGGCTGCGCGAAGGCGGCGACCAGCACAAGGCCATCTCCGCGAAGCTGGACGAGCTGCGCGAGCAGCTCTTCGCCGCCGTGACCGCCGAGTGGGAGTACAAGCAGGAGGCCGGCTTCCGCAACTACGGGAATGTCGATGAAGACATGGCCCGCATGTTCGACGAGCTGGACGAACTGAAAGTGGTGAAGGAGGAGATCGACGCGAAGCTGTCCGAGCTGGACGCCAAGCTGGAAGAGAATTCCGCCACCCTGCCGCAGGTGATGGGCAACGTGACCGACGGCGTGGTGAACGAGCTCTTTAAGGAGCTCGACGCGCTGTTGCAGGAAAAGATGAACATGAGCGCGCAGTTCCAGCCGGCCTATCCGCCGCTGCAGGAACTTGAGTTCGCGATCGAGGAGAAGCAGCAGACCATCCTCGACGCCATCGCCCAGCTTGAAGCAGGCGAGGGCGGCAGCAACGCCTGGGCGCAGCGTCAGGAGATTTACGCCCAGCGCATGAAGCTGCGGCTCGAGATGACGACGAGCGAGATTCGCGCGCGTTCGCTCAGCCGCATGCTCGACGAGATGATTCCCGACATCCCCGAACTGGCGAATCGAAACCTGAAATACGACCAGCTCGTGCAGGAGACTTCCAGCATCCGCGAGCAGTTCAACCGCGTGCAGCAGGAAGAGCGCGATCTGCGCTCCGCCATGCAGCACGGCTCCGGACAGATCGAACGGCTCAACGCGGTGCAGACGGCCAGCGTGATGCCCATGGCCCGGGGTCCGAAGAGCATCTGGGTGAACACCCTCATCGGCGCCCTGATTGGCTTTATCGCGGTGTTCATCTTCGCCATGATGCTCGAGGTGAACGACACGTCGATCCGCAGCATCGAGGATGTGCACACCTATATCGGGCTCGATGTGATCGGCACGATTCCCAAAATGCGCTTTGGCACGCCGCGCGGGGGCCGCCGGCGCCGCGCCACCTATGTGAGCACCGAAAACGACGACAAGCTCGACGCCTGCATCGTGACCCAGCACGATCCCAAGAGCCCGATTTCCGAGGCCTATCGCACGCTGCGCACCAACTTTCAGTTCGCCACCATCAAGACCCGCCCCAAGAGCGTGATGGTGACGAGCGCGGTGCCCGGCGAGGGCAAGACCACCACGGCGGTCAACCTCGCCGTGACCATGGCCGACCGTGGCATGCGGGTATTGATTGTGGACACCGACCTGCGCCGCCCGCAGGTGCACCGCGTGCTGCGGATGGAGCGCGGCCCCGGCCTGTCCGACGTGCTCCGCCACGGTGTGGACTATCGCTCGGTCATCCGCAAGACCGGCATCGAGCGCCTGTTCATCATATCGAGCGGCCGCGTGCCGCCGAACCCTTCCGAGCTCATCGGCTCGCGCGGCATGT
This sequence comes from Candidatus Hydrogenedentota bacterium, assembly GCA_046047315.1. GTDB lineage: Bacteria > Hydrogenedentota > Hydrogenedentia > Hydrogenedentales > JAEUWI01 > WGMK01. The sequence continues at coordinate 4,991 of JBJOID010000120.1, forward strand.
TCGATCTCATGCAGGCGCTCGGCAAGGAATTCGACCTGATCATCTGCGACGCGCCCTCGGTGCTGGTGGTCACTGATCCCGTGCTGTTGGCCACGCAAGTGGACACCGCCATCATGGTGGTGTCCACCAACAACGCCCGCCGCGAAACCGTGATTCGCGCCACCGAGCTGCTCACCACCGCCAACGTCCACATCTCCGGCGTGGTGGTGAACGGTCTCGAAACCACGCGCCGTCACTACTATTATTATTACTACTACTACGACGACGGCTCCGCCAACCGGAGAAAGTGGTACCACTTCTACTCCTGAGGCCATAGCCGCCGGGTCGGTCAGGCATGCTCTTCTTTCGATCAGAGCGCGGCATTGGCCGCGGCGAGGTGGCCGAGAGCCGCGTCGAAGCGCCGATGTTCGCCGTCTTCATGCTGCTCAGCAGCGTGGCGCTCTTCGCGCAACACCTCTACCTCGGCAACATCAGCGTCACCATCGCCCTCGCCGTCAGCCTCATCGTCTTCGGCGTCACCGTGGTGCGGGTCGATTTCGGGGTTTACATCCTCACCATCGCCATGCTTTTGTCGCCCGAGATCGACGCGGGCGATCGCTACACCGGCGAGGTGCGCCTCAACCTGCGCTACGACGATGTGCTGATCATCGTGATCTTTCTCGGGGTCATGGTGAAGCTCGCCTTCGAGGGGCGGCTCCGGCTGTGGCGGCCAAGCCCGGTGAACCACGGTATCGTGGTTTATTATGGCGTTTGCGTCATATCCACCATGCTCGCGCTCGAGCGCGCCTTGGGCGCCTGGGACCGGCGCACCGCCTTCTTCGTCATGCTCAAGATGCTCCAGTACTACATGGTGTTCTGGCTGACCGGCCATGCCATCCGCTCCCAGGCGGATGTGCGCAACCTGCTCAAGGTCTTTTTCACGGTGGCGATGATCGTGGCGGGCTACGCCATCTTCAGCATCGGCGCCCTGCCCCGCGTGAGCGCGCCCTTCGAGCAGGGCGGCACAGAGCCTAACACCCTGGGCGGCTATCTCATGGTGTGCATTTGCGCCGCGCTGGGACTCTACACGCAGACGCGCAGCTTGCGCCTGCGCCTGGTGCTGCTGGCTATCATCGCCGCTTCCGCCTTTCCCCTGCTCTACACGCTCTCCCGCGCGTCCTACATGGGGCTGGTCGTTGGCATGCTTACCGTCTCGCTGGTATCGCGCAAGTGGCACATCGCCGCCGTGGTGGCCGCCGTGCTGGCGGCCTCGCCCTTCGTCATGCCCGATGCCGTTGTTGAGCGCGTGCTCTATACCTTCGACGCGGAGAGCGGCGCGCAGGTCGTCATCGCCGGGCGCGACCTGCCCGTCACCGTCGACAAGTCCACCCACGAACGCATCTACGTGTGGAACAAAGTCCGCTACATCCTCACGCTCGGCCCCATCTTCACACTCTTTGGCGGCGGCGTCTCCTGGGAGAGCGTGCTCGACAGTCAGTATGCCCGCGTGCTCATCGAGACGGGAATCGTGGGCGGCCTTGCCTTCCTCTTTCTTCAGTTCACCATCCTGCGCACCACCCGCGAAGCCTACCTGTGGACGCACGACTGGGTGGGACGCGGACTTAGCATCGGCATGTTCGCCGCCTGCATCGCGCTCAACGTTCACTCCGCCGGCACCATCTCCTTCCTTATCGTGCGCATCATGCAACCCTTTTGGCTGCTGCTCGCGCTCACGGTCTACGTGCGCAACCAGGCCATCGCCGACCGCCTCGCGCCGCCCGCGCCCGTGCCTCGGCAGGACACGCCCGGTGGCACACCCCGCCGGAACCGCGCCGCCATACGTCCCGCCGTTTCCGGAAGAAAGCCCCGCCTGGCGCGGTAGGGGGCTTCAGTCTTCCGGCCGCTCCCCCGCCGGAGCCATCTTGACAAGGCGCGGGTGAAACTCCGCCAGCACGTCCACAAGGTCATGCTGTTCCCGCATCACCGTGCGAATGTCCTTGTAGGCCATGGGCAGTTCATCCAGACCGGCGCTCATCAGCGTCACCCCCGCCTCGCTCAGCACCTGCTTCGCGTGCCACCAGTTGAACTGCTTCTTGGCCTGGGTGCGACTCATCTGCCGGCCCGCGCCATGCGCGGCGGAGTCCAACGAATCAGCGTTGCCCTTACCGCGCACAAGGTAGCCCGGCGCGGTCATCGAGCCGGGGATGATTCCCAGCACTCCCGTGCCCGCCGGCGTGGCCCCCTTGCGGTGGACGATGAGCTCCTCACCGCCGTGCATTTCTTTCCAAGCGAAGTTGTGGTGGTTTTCGATATCGAGCAGCACTTGCGCATCGAGATGAGCCACAAGATGGCGGTGAATGCACGCGTGGTTCGCCGCCGCGTATAGCCCCATCAATTCCATGCAGCGCCAGTATTCCCGGCCCTCATGGGTATTCATGTCGAGCCACGCAAGGTGGCGATAGGCAGGGTCCAGATCGCCGCGCCGCTTCGCCTGCGCCACCTTGCTGAAATGATTACATACCGCCGCGCCCGTTCCGCGGCTGCCGCTATGGCTCAACACCGCCAGGTATTCCCCCGGCGATAGTCCAGACTGCGCGTCCTTCACGTCCAAGACGCCCACATCCACAAAGTGATTGCCGCTGCCACTGGTACCGAGTTGTGCCCAGGCCTTGTCCTTCAGGCTCTTCACCACGGGGGAGAAGCCCCAGTCCTCGTCCATGACGGCGTGCTCGCGGCGCTTGCGCGTGAACTCTGCGCCCACGCCAAAGCGCGTCTCCGTCTCGATAGCCTTCTTCAACCGGTCGAGGCCCGTCCGAAGTGTGGATACCGGCAGGTTCAGCACGCTCATCTTCACACGGCAGGCGATGTCCACCCCCACGGCATAGGGAATCACCGCGCCCTTCGTGGCCAGCACCCCGCCTATCGGAAGGCCATAACCCACGTGCGCATCCGGCATCAACGCGCCGCGCACCGATACCGGCAATCGGCACGCCATTTCCATCTGCTCCACCGAAGCAGGATCGAGATTGCTGCCCCATTCCTTGTATGGCGCCTTCGTGTTCATCCGATTAACTCCAGTGCTTGAAGATACGCTATCAGGGTGGGCATGCGTACCTTCAATGCTTGCCATCCCCGCCTTCCTTGGCTAACATGGCCTTGGGCAAGGATTGAATTCTCGAGGAGGACGTCATGTTTCGTCGCAGCTTGGTTCGCTTTTTGGCCTTGGGTTCCATTCCGTTGACCATGGGGATGCTGCCGCCGGAGTGTGTGGTGTTGGGCGGACTGAACGCGTGGAACTTCCGTCAGGTCAGCGTGAACGGCTTCGACCCAGCGGACGAGGCCGAGGACAAGAATTCGTATTCGTGGGCGATGGAGCATTTCGTGCCGGATGGCGCGGAGTCCGGCTATGTGTACGTGGGCACAGGGAACAACCTGGGCGGCTTGCTCACCTATGGCATTGGACAAGTGCTGGATGGCGGTGACCCGCGCGAGGGCGCCCCGGTGCGCCCGCCCGAGGTACGGCGCTATCGGCCCGATCTTGGCGAGAAGACCTGGGAACGCGTGCTGGACTACCGCGACGTCGAGCCGGCGGACAACTTCCGCACCATTGGCTTCCGCATGATGCGGGCCTATCGCGGGGTGGACGGGGTAAACCGGCTCTATGCCGCCACCTTCGGCGAAGTCCCCATCCTTTGGCGCTCCGCCACGGGCGACCCCGGATCGTGGGAGGCGTTCTATACTTTCGACACCGGCAGCATTCGCTGGCTCGAAGTGCACCAGGGCCTGATGTACATGGCGCTGGCGACGGACATTCCCGGCACGGACCTGGAGCGGGTGGGTCGCATACTCGCCACGGATGGCGAGACGGTCTGGAGCGTGGTGGACGACGGCTTCGGAAACCCGGACAACATCGAGATTGAATGCCTGGCCTCCTTCACTGGATGGCTGTATGCGGGCACGCTGAACCAGACCACGGGCTACGAGATCTGGAAGTTCGCGGGGCCCGAAGGCGATGAAACGCCGAAGCTCATCGTGCGGCATGGCGGGCCAGACCGCCGCAACGACATCGCAGGCACGCCGCATGTATTCCGGGGGCATCTCTACATGGGCAGCCTCATCTTCCAGGGCGGCATCAACATCGAAACCTTCAACGGGTTCAAGGGCTTCGACATCATCCGCATCGACGAGGACGACAACTGGGAAACCATCGTTGGCAAGAACAGCCTCAGCGGTTACAACTCCGGCTTCAACTATTTCACCAACGCCTACAACTGGTGGATGGAGGAACACGAGGGCTGGCTCTATGCCTCGTCGTACGATCAGTCCGCCCTGCTGGAGCCGCTCTTCGCCAACGTGCCTAACATCTTTCTCGCGCTCATCCGGGGCGAGGGCCTTGGAGGCGGCGAGGACGACAAGACCCTGCTCGATCCGCGTGGTTTCTGGGGGCGTGTTTTCAACAGCGGCGCCGACCTGTACAAGACCCGCGACGGTGTGAACTGGTATCCCGTGTTTCAGGACGGTTTCCGAAACAAGCTCAACTACGGGATTCGGCAGATGCTGTCCGTTGGCAACGACATCTACATGGGCACGGCCAATAACGAACAAGGAACCGAGGTGTGGCTGGGCAACGCCGCCACCGTGTCGCCGGAAACGGCAACGCGCTAGAACGCGAAGTTCTTGTCGTCCTTGCCCGACAGCACCAGCTTGCCCACGGCCAGCAGCAGTTGCATCAATTGCTCAACCACATCCAGAAAGGGGCCTTGTTCCCGGCGTGCTTGCGCCCGGGCGGGCAGGGTCATGGGGTGAAGGTGTTTCATGGTGCCGCTCCCTCGTGTCATTGCCTAAGGCGATTGAAGCACGCGCGCGCCGTCTTGTTCAATCAAGCAGCTTGAGCCCGGCAAGGTCCACATTGCCGCCAGACAGGATCACCCCCACGCGTTCACCCGGAATCGTGGCGGTGCTGTCGAGCAGCGGCGCCAGCGCGGCAGCGGCGCTGGGCTCGGCCAGCAGCTTCGCGCGTTCCCAAAGCAGGCGCATCGCCCGGCGAATGGCGTCCTCGCTCACCGTGACCACGCGCTCGACGTGCTCCCGCATCACCGCGAAGGTGCGCTCCGACAGGTTCGCCCGGAGTCCGTCGGCGATCGTTTCGCCCGCTGGCTTGCGCACCAGGCTGCCCGCCGCATACGAAGCCGCCGCATCGTCGGCCAGCTCTGGTTCCACCCCGATAATCCGCAGCCCTGGGTTCAGCGCATGCGCGGCCAGCGCCACGCCGCTGATGAGTCCCCCGCCGCTCACGGGGACGAGCAGCGTGTCCAGCGCTGGAACCTGTCGCAGGAACTCAAAGCCCGCAGTACCCTGACCCATGATGATCCGTTCATCGTCGTAGGGATGAATGAACACCGCACCGCTTTCGCGCAGCAGTTCCTCCGCTACCCTTTCGCGGTCAGCCACCGCGTTTCCGCAGGGCACCACCTGTGCGCCGTAGCTTTCCGTCGCCGCGCGCTTCACCGCCGGGGCATTCTCCGGCATCACGATTGTCGCCTCGACTCCGAAGAGCCGTGCGGCCAGCGCGACGGCCTGGGCATGATTGCCGCTGGAATGCGCCACCACGCCGCGGCTTCGCTCTTCTTTGCTCATGAGGAAAACGAAGTTGGCCGCCCCCCGCATCTTGAAGGCGCCCATCCGCTGGAACAGCTCGCACTTAAAGAAGACCTTGCGCCCTGTCAGCGTGTCGATCGTCGCGCAGGTATGCACCGGGGTTTCATGGATGAACGGCGATATCCGCCCGAGCACTTCCGCAAAGTCCGCCGCTGTCGGACGCATATTCATCCGTTCGCTGCTCCGCTGGTGGTGTTGCTGTCGCGGCGATTA
>JBJOID010000121.1:0-4053 GCA_046047315.1 Candidatus Hydrogenedentota bacterium
CGACCACCGTTCCTACAATCTTCTGGTTTGCAGCTATCTGTCATCCGGCGAGGAGATTAAGGACCCGAACTACTATCCCTATCCCGAGGGGATTCACATCCACAAGAACACCTTTGGCAAGGGGGGCTGGGAGCCTTCCGAACAGTTGGCGCAAATGACGGCGAGCATGCTGGGTGGGACCCTGCCCGACATCACGTGGGATGGATTCATCAACGAGGAAATCCTGGTGGAGGGTGTCCTACCCGCGGACAAGCGCCTCTACATCGCCAACAACACGAAGGAAGAGGGTGAGTTGACCTTCGCCAATCTTCAGGCTTCGGCTATAGCGAAGGGCGACTTGACCGCCGGGATCAAGCGTGACCTTGCCGAGCATGCCGGTTCGTTGCCGCCCCTTCCCGCCATCGAGTTTCCGGGAGCCAACTGAGCATGTCGTTTTATCGTTCCGCCGCGCTGATCGCGGCCTTTGTCGCGCCGGCCTCGGTCTTCGCCGCACCGATCGTGGTGGACCCGGCCATGCCCCTGCCGCGAAAGATTTCGGAGTTTAATCTCTTTGCGGACAACCAGGGGCAGACGCCGAACGAGGGCGTGGTGGCGTACGATCTGAGCACGCCGCTCTTTACGGACTATGCGCTGAAGGACCGCTTCATCCATGTGCCGGCGGGGAGCAGTGCCGCGTATAGCGAAACGGATGTCTTCGAGTTCCCGGTGGGGACGGTCATCGCGAAGACCTTCAGCTATCCGGCGGACATGCGCAAGCCCACGGAGAACCTGCGGCGCATCGAGACCCGGATTCTGTGGCATCGCGAGAATGGCTGGGTGGCGTTGCCTTACTTGTGGGACGAAACTGCCACCGACGCCAAGCTGGCCGTGGCCGGAGCGCGTGTTCCGGTGAGCTGGGTGCATACCGACGGCGAGACGAAGGCCATTGACTACCTGGTGCCCAACATGAACCAGTGCAAGCTGTGCCATGAGAACCAGGGAAAGCTGGGCCCGATTGGCCCCAAGGCGCGCTATCTGAACAAGGAGTATTCCTACCCGGAGGGACTGGTCAACCAGATTGACAAGCTGGTCTCCGTGGGATTCCTGGGCGGTGCCCCGGAAAAGGCGGAGGAGCGCCCGCAGCCGGTTTACTGGGATGACCCGCATTCGGGCACGCTGGCCGAGCGTGCCCGCACCTATCTCGATATCAACTGCATGCACTGCCACAACCCCAAGGGGCCGGCCTTCACATCGGGCCTTGATCTGACCTACTTCGAGCAGGCGGCGCACCGGATTGGCATCTACAAGCCGCCGGTGGCGGCGGGCCGGGGATCGGCGGGTTTGAAATTTGGGATCGTGCCAGAGCACCCGGAAGAGTCCATCCTGCTGGCGCGCATGGAGTCGCTGGATCCCGGCATGATGATGCCGCAGTTGGGCCGGGGCATGGTGCATGAAGAGGGCATTGCCCTCATCGCCGAGTGGATCAAGTCCCTGAATCCAGAGGACTACAGGCACCTGATGGAGAAGGGGGACGACGGCGAGACGGCTCCCTGAGCTCCGCCGGGGATCAATCCGCCGCGAGCTTGAGCGATTCGATGGCGGTGAAGTAGGACTCGTGGCTGAAGATGTATGAGCCAGCGACGAGCACGTTGGCGCCCGCAGCCACGGCTTCCCGCGCAGTGATGTCGTCGATGCCGCCATCCACCTGAACATCGCGGTCGCCCATCATCGCGCGCACATTCTGGATTTTGCGCACCATTCCCGGGATGAATGCCTGTCCCCCGAAGCCCGGGTTCACGGTCATCACCAGCACGAAGTCCACATGCTCCGCCACAAACTCGATGCTTTCCTCCGGCGTGGCGGGATTGAGCACGATGCCGGGGGAGCAACCGAAGCCGCGAATCGCGTCGATGGTCCGAAGCGGGTGGTGCGTGGCCTCGATGTGGAAGCTGATGTTGTCCGCGCCGGCATTGGCGAAGGCGGCGATATAGTCATCCGGGTGCTCAATCATCAGGTGCACATCCAGCGGCACGCTGGCATTCTTGCGAATGGCCGCCACCACCGGCGGGCCAATCGTGATGTTGGGCGTGAAGTGTCCGTCCATCACGTCCACATGGATCCAGTCGGCGCCCGCCTCGATGACAGATTCGATTTCCTGCCCAAGGCGGCTGAAATCTGAGGCGAGGATGGAGGGGGCTATCTTCAGTTCAGGCACGTAGGCGCTCCCGTTTAGTTTGACCGCCACATCTCGAAACGGCGGGTGGTGACAGGACGGTATTGTATACGAACCTGTGGTAACCATGACGCGCCAAGCGGGGCCCGCGAAACCACCGCCGTCGAGAAGCGGTCTACGGCATGAGATGCGGAGGGCAAGTGGCATCCCTTCCTTTCCGGGAATGCGGGAATCTTGTCTTGCCGTCAGCCATCGTACGATGCTTCGATCGAGATTCCTTGGGGGGGGCAAATTAAATTCCCGCTTTCGCTGGAATGACGAAGAACTCGAATCGATTGCAAAATGCCAACAACGTATTCTTTGGAACCACGCCATGAGATTCATTGTCGCCACGCTGCTGTTCACCCTTGCCCTGACTTCACATGCCGGTGAGTTGAGTCGGCTCCGTGTATCGGGCGATGCCATCGTCGATCTGGAAGGACGCGAGGTCGTTCTTCGTGGCGTGAACCTTGGGAAGAAAAATGCCCCCTTTTTGCCTGAGCGCAGCGAGGAAGACTATGCGGCGTTGGCACGATGGGGCTTCAACTGCGTCCGCTTCTACATCAACTGGGCGGCCATCGAACCTGCGCCCGGGGAGTACGACGTCGCTTTCCTGGATGCCCTAGCGCAGCACGTGGCGTGGGCCAACCAGCATGGCATCTACGTCATGCTCGACATCCACCAAGACCTTTACAGCGGGGCAATACCGGGCGGTAATGGTGCCCCGGCATGGGCCACGCTGGACGATGGCAAGCCCCATGTAAAACCCGACGGCCCGTGGGGCATGGCGTATTTCACGAGCCCGCAGGTGCACCAGGCCTTCGACAGTTTCTGGGCGAACCGTCCCGGCCCCGGCGACGTGGGTCTGCAGGATCGCTTTGCTGCGGCGGCCCAGGCACTGGCGAGGAAATTCGCGGACGTGCCGGGAGTCGTTGGCATTGATCTTTACAACGAGCCCGGCATGGGTTCGGACGTGACCAAAGTGGTGCCGGCCTTGATCTCCGCCGTGCCGAAGCTGATGACCCTGCCCGATCCGCCTATGGGCTTGCTCGCTGCGCTTTCGACTCCCGATGGGGCGGCTGGCCTGGAACAACTGACCCTACGGCAGGACATCTATCTCTGGATGTTGGATGCCATTACGCCGGTGCTGCAGGAATTCGAGCAGTCCAAGCTGCAGCCCTTCTATGATCGCGTGGGCAGCGCTGTACGGGAAGTGACACCCAATCTCATTCTCTTTTTCGAGCCGCCCGTGCTGGCCAATTCTGGCGCCAAGAGCTCGCTTCGTCCCATGCAGGATGCAACAGGAAGGCCCCTCTCCAATCAGGCCTACGCAGCGCATGCGTATGACCTCGTAACCGACTCTGACAAGGTTGCCGACCCCAGCTCCATGCGACTCGATATCATGTTCGAGCGCCTCGCGGAACATGCGAGACAGATGGGCCTCCCCGCCGTGGTCGGGGAATGGGGCGCTTACTATGGCAATCCCAACGCCCGTGCGGCGGCGAAGCTGGTGGTCACGCAGTTGGAGAAGCACGGCCTGGGCGACCTGTATTGGGACTACGAATCCGAACTCTCCGAGAAGGCGTTCTTCGACCAGCTTTGCCGCCCCTATCCACAGGCGACCGCCGGCGAGTTGGAGTCGTGGTCACTTGATCAGGATACGCGTGTCTTCACCATGGCTTGGAAAGAACGGAGCGATCTCCAGGCTCCCACCCGGATCTATGTGCCACGCACCTGGTACCAGGCGGTACCGGTTATGGCGGTCAAACCCGAAAGCAAGGTTGAGTGGACGGAGATACCGGGCAGCGACGGGGGGTGGATCGTTGAGGTCGCGCCGGTTGGGGCTGAGCACGAGCGCACGC
>JBJOID010000122.1:0-13135 GCA_046047315.1 Candidatus Hydrogenedentota bacterium
TCCGCCTCAGTCTCGCGCGTGCGGAACGGCATACCCACCAGCGGAAGCCCGCCGATAATGGGCACCCGCCGCCCGGCCCGCCGCACCACGCGGCTGGAGAGCCCGCCGATAACCAGCGTCTGGCCATCGGGCACTACGACGACGCCCGTCTGCGAACGCTTCGCGAACACTGGCAGGTCGATGCCGCGATTGTTCTCGATGCGCTCGATGTCCGTCACGTCAAGCTGCTTCAGCGTCAGGCGGATGAACCCATTGGGGAGTATCTGCGGAATGATGTTGAGGTTTACGCCCACGTCTTCCCAAAGCACTTCCAACTGCTGCGTGCCATACACGTTGGCAGTCACGTTCTGATACGGCACCTTGCCGCCCGCGCGCACGATGGCTTCGCCCTGATCCACCACCAGCACCTCCGGCTTCGATACGATGTCGATATCTGACTGGCGCTCAATGCTGCGGAAGACCGAATCAATCGTGCCGCGGTTGGTAACGATGCTGCCCGTAAAGCCAAATCCCTCGCGCGTTTGGATTCCCGGCAGCGCCGAGGACTCGTCGTCGGGGTCGCGCAGTGAGTCGTTGAAGGTATCACGCGCAGCATCAGCCTCATCCGTCGGCAGCTGGCTCAGCTGGTCCTCGGGCGCCTGCGGCGTCGGCAGCGTCACCCGGTCAAAGTCCGTCACCGGGTCGTAGGTGTTGGTGCGAATCTGTTGCAGGGAACCGCTCTGTTCCTCACCGTCCACGAAACGTGTAAAGTTCAGGTTCACGCCAATGTTGCGCAAGCCCTTCTCGCCGGTCTCGCTGATCCACGCCTGAATCTGAACCTGCCGGATATCGCGCGGAGGCGCGGGAGCGGCAGGCGCCGCCGCAGCCGCGGCTGGGTCCGCCGGGGCTGGAGCCGGAGCAGGGGCCGGAGCTGCGGGAGGAGGATCCTGGGCCAGGGCGGAGAGACACACGAATGCGCCAGCCAAGGTCGCGGCGGTCAAACGCATCACGCTCATGGCTCTTCTCCAAGCTGACGGCCCACGCCGGAGGGCTCACCGGATAGTCCCTCAGCTACGCCGCGCGGAATTTCAGAGATGCCCTCGAGCACATCGCTAATGACATCGCCCGGCGTCACCTTCTTGGGCGGCGCTTCTTCTTCGTCGCCTTCCTCCATGAAACCGAATTCATCGGCCACGGTGAACGAAGGCTTCCACATTTCTGCACGCACCAGGAAGACCAACTCGCGGCGTCCCTTCGATTCGGTGCGGCTGCCCAACCCTGCACCCACGGGAATGTTCGGAGTGTTAAAGGGAAGCACACGCTGAAGCGTACCGTTGATCAGGTCTTCTGTCTGAGAGACCCAGGGAGGACCAACGCCGCTACGCGTATTGGTGTTGCGGAAAAGCCCGCCGAGAATCAGCACCTGACCATGCGGCACCCAGACATTCGTGATGATCTCGCGCGATACAAACTCCGGCACGTTGATCTCGTTCGCGTCCGGGTTGAAGATGTTGGAAGACTCCGCAAGCACGTCGTCCAGGGCTACAGTAATCCGCTGTCCCTCTTCGTTCACGCGCGCGGTCAACTGCAAACGAATAAACGAGTCGTGCGTCGTGCGCGGGTCGCCATCATCATCCAGCACCTCAGGACACTGCACACTCAAATAAACGCCAGCGTCGCGGAAACTGGTGATCTGGCGGGCCGTCGCGCCAAACACTTTCGTGTCTTCGTAGGGAATCCGCTGCACGGTCTCGATAACCGTCGGCGTTGCCTCGCCCACCGGCACCATCACACGGGGACGGGAAAGGATGAAGGCCCGGTTCTGGTCCTCCAGCGCCTGAAGCATCAGCTCAAATTCACCGTATTCGCTGGACAGCCGGTCAAGGAATACCGTGATCGCAGCCGCCGTGGTCGAGGGGAAGGTCAGGTCCGCCACCGATATAGCGCCATTCGGCATCACGCTCAGGCCGTAAGGACTGGTGCGCGCCACCTTGCGGAAATAGGCAGACAGCCCCGTGCTGGTCTCGGTTCCCGTCTGGAACTCGATCACCTTCACCGTCACGCTCACCTGGTTCTGCGCCTGCGCGGTCAGCCCGCCAAGCGTGAACAGTGACCCGGCGACTAAACCGGTTAGGATTCGGTCAATTCTCATAACGCAACTGGCAATCATAGCGCTGCACGTTGTTCACATCATCGAAGTTGTTGAAGCGAACGGCGAAGGTGCGGCGCTGGTTGGGCTTCAACTGGCCGATGTTGATCGACTGGGTGTCGAAAATCTGCCCGCCGAAGCCGTAAATCGTCACGTCCACAAACACGTTGCGGACAACAGCCCGACTCTGGTTCACCACGTAGCCGGACACATGGTAGAAGTCAACGTAGTAATACCGGAGGTCGCCCCGGAGTTCCCGACTGGTATAGGAAGAGACTCCATAAAGCACCAACGGGTTTTTCTCGGTGTCCTCCTGAATGGCCCGTTCCGGGGTCATCGTCGTCCAGCCACCGTCAGCCTGCTGCTGCATCCGCTGGGTAACCACTTTGTCCCGAGCCAGCCCTGGAAAGTCCCGCAATAACTCACGGTAGAGTGTTCCGGCAGCGTCGTAATTTCCACGTTTCCAGTTCAGGTCGGCCAGCAACAGGCGATGCGCAGATTCGTTTGGCTCCCGCTTTACCCGTTCTTCCACCTGCGCAATCATCGCGTCGAGTTCGTTTTCATCAACGAACGCGGCATCCACCTCGGTGCCGATGGTGTCCATGGCGGTCTTGGCTGCCATCGCAAAGGGCCCTTCGGGCGCTGCCTCCAGGCTGCGTCCATAGGCGTCCGTGGCTTCCGCTAGGCTGCCGATGCGATGGTAGGCCACGCCCATCCAGTAGAACGCTTCCGCCGCCTGGGGGGATGCGCTGTCCTGCGAGGTTACCAGCAGGAGCCGGGGAATCGCCTGCGAGAACGCGCCGCTCTCGATCAGGCGGCGCGCCTCGGCCACGTCGCCGGAGCGCGTGGCAAGGCCGGGCTGGGCGTTGGAGTTGCGCCCGAGAGGCGACGACGCCGGCGCCCCCGTGGTGCCACATGCGGTAAGGATCGCGGCGCTCATCGCCGCAAAAAAACAAGCCAGCCGGTACGGCATACCGCCCCGGCCAGCCCACACTCCAACACTAAAGGAAGCTAACGCGAGCTTCGCCACCCCACCTTGCATTAAGCTCTTTCTCGATTCCGCTCAGTTCTGCTTGGCCAGCTTTTCAAGCACTTCGGTGGTGATGTCTTTGCCTTCCAGCGGCGGGTCCAATTCGCCCAGGAAGCCCTTGTCCACCACCAGATCGTACTCCGTGGAGACCGCCACTTCGCTGATTATACGCAAAGCGCGCTCGCTCGCGTTATTCAGCAGAATCCAGTATTTCGCGGAACCCGTCTCCACCTTCTTCTTCTTCATCTCGTCATATTCGGGCGTGGCCTGCACCACCTTCCGGTAGTCCACCTCCGCCGGTGTCGCAAAGCCCTTCGGATCGCCCCAGAAAATTCGCTGCTCGTCCATCTGATCCGGGGCGATGGCCATCGCCAAGGCACCCCAAGATCCCACCAGCAGCACCATCAGGCTTGTCAATATCACGTGCTTGTTCATGGTCCCCTCGATTCGCGGTCTCTAGCCGTCCGGGTCACGCGCTACCCCAATCGCGCTACCGTCCGTCTCCCTTGCCCGCATCTTTCGGTTATCCGCTGCCAATCGCACAGGCCGCATAAGGCATTGTCAGGAAAAGAGTTATTTCAATTTCAGTCGTGGTGCGGCAACCACGTTACACCTCTACAATGTCCTTTCCAGCCCAAAAGTTCCCTCAAGTTTTCATTGTCAATAATTTATTTCGGCAGAATGTTTGTATTGCTTTACATTCTGTCGATTTTAGCACTAAGTAAAAATCGATGGGCCAAGCCCGATTTAGTGAAGTAAAGCCAAGGCGGCCTAGACACTTGCTGGCTGAGCTCTTCGTCAGCCCTGTCGATCCTGCCACCCGTCGTTCGACTGTCAGGTAACGCAAGCTAACCTTGAGGAGCAACCGTCATGGATGTACCAACACACAAAGCCGAGATAGAAATGCTGCTTGACCAACTTGGGAGCGCGCATGCGGACCGCAATGCAGACGCTGTCGCCGACCTCTATGCGCCCAACGCGGTAATCTACGATCTGGCTCCGCCGCTGGGTCGGCGTGGCATGGACCCCGCAACCATCGCCGCTTGGTTCGCCACATGGGATGGACCCATTCGGGTCGATACACGTGATGTCGACCTGATCATCGAAGGGGACTTGGCTTTCATGTCGTCCCTCACCCGAATGCGGGGCATACAAGGTGGAAAGCAGCAAGACCTGTGGTTTCGCTCAACGATGTGTTTCCGCAGGGCAAACGGGCGGTGGCGAATCGTCTGCGATCATGCGTCCGTGCCCTTCTACATGGATGGCAGCTGCCGGGCGGCAGTCGACCTGAAGCCTTGAGAAATCAGGAGCGGGGCGGAAGCAAGGGCTGCATCCCGAGGCGGCTCCGGCAATGCAGCCGGCGATGCGCAAGCTGGTTGCGCGGGGAGCGCGAATGTGCCAGTCTATGCGTGGTACTCCCATGCCTTGAGGAACGACCCAATGGACCGACGCATACATCAGCTTGACCGCCGTGCTTTCCTGAAGGGCAGCGCGCTCGGCGGGGCCGCCCTCACGCTCGGCGCTGCCCCGACCGCACGCGCCAAGACCCTTGAGGCAAAGGTTATCACCACCAAGCCCGGTGCCCTGCCCGAGCGCGCGCTGGGAAAGACCGGGCATACGCTGCCCATTTTCGGCCATGGCGGCTCGGCCATGTTCAAGGGCGACATCGCCTATTACGGCGTGCCCCTCCTGCCCCTGGAAGAGCGCATCGCCATGGTGCGCCACGGCTACGACAGCGGCATTCGCTATTTCGACACCGCCCGCATCTACGGCGAGAGCGAGGAAATCATGGGCAAGGCCCTCGGCGATGTGCGCGACAACGTTTTCATCGCATCCAAGGCCCTGGTGATGGAGGTCGACCGCGTGCGCAGCAGCGTCGAGCGCAGCCTCGAAGCCCTCGGCACCAGCTATATCGACTGCATGCAGATTCACGGTCCCGTCATCGAGCGCCTCGGATACGACGGGTGCATGCCCATGTACGAGGAACTCGTCAAGCTGCGCGACGAAGGCCTGATTCGCTTCATCGGACTGACCGGCCACACCCGCTTCGACGAGATGCTCAAGCTGATCGACAGCGACAACTTCGACCTCGTGCTCATTGAGTACGGCTATTTTCACAAGGGCTACAACACCCGCCATACCCCGGAATCGGTGGCCCTGCGCAAGCAATGCGTGGACCGCGCCGCCGAGCTGAACATGGGCATCGTCGCCATGAAGGTCTTCGGCGCCTGGGTTTTCAATCACAACTCCAAGGCCCTGATTCCCGATTTCGACGAAGAGCAGCGGGCCAAGCTGGCCCGCGCCGCGCTGCGCTGGGTCCTGAACGATGAACGCATCCAGATACTCAACATTGGCATCTCCATGCCCAGCGACATCGACACCAACCTTGCGCTGCTCAATGGCGACACCAAGCTCACCGAGGAAGACACCCAGATACTGGAGGCCTTCTCCCGAAAGGCCTACCAGCATCCCATGGTGCAAGAGCTTCGCCTCGCCTGAGTCCGGCGCCCGCGCGCCCCGGCATTGCCATCCCGGTTCCCGCCGCGATATGATCCCCCCTGGTTGACAGCCCACCCCGTGGGCCCTTAGCTCAGTCGGTTAGAGCAGGTGACTCATAATCACTTGGTCCACGGTTCGAGTCCGTGAGGGCCCACCATTTCTTTTGCTTTTCCCGCCGTTTGCACGGAGGATTTTTTTTCATGGACATGCTGATTCGTCCCCGCCGGAACCGCCGTTCAGAGGCGGTGCGGACCCTCGTGCGGGAGAATGCGATTACGCCGGGCGATCTGATTTGGCCGGTCTTCCTGATGGGGGGCGAGGGGGGGCGCGTTCCGGTGAAGTCGATGCCGGGCGTGGACCGGATGAGCATCGACGTGCTGGTGTCGGAGGCGCGCGAGGCGCATGCGCTGGGCATCCCGGCGCTTGCTTTGTTCCCGGTGGTGGAGGATGCGCTGAAGGACCGGCTGGCCACGGAGTCGACCAATCCCGATGGCCTCTTGCAGCGGACGCTCCGCGCCCTCAAGGAAGCCGTGCCGGGCATGGCGCTCATCACCGACGTGGCGATGGACCCCTATTCGAGCGACGGCCACGACGGCCTGGTGGAAGGGGGGAGCATCCTGAATGATGAGACGCTTCCCATCCTGGCAGACATGGCCGTGGCGCAGGCGCGGGCCGGCGCGGACATCGTGGCGCCTTCCGACATGATGGACGGCCGGGTGGGCTACATCCGCGAGGCGCTCGACGCCGAGGGCTTCACGGAGACGGGCATTCTTTCCTACGCGGCCAAGTACGCCTCCGCCTTCTATGGTCCCTTCCGCGACGCCCTCGATTCGGCGCCAAAGCACGGCGACAAGAAGACCTACCAGATGGACCCCGCGAACGCCATCGAGGCGTTGCGCGAGGTGGAGCTGGATATCTCCGAGGGCGCGGACATGGTGATGGTGAAGCCGGGCATGCCCTATCTCGATGTGGTGCGCCTGGTGAAGGACCATGTAGACGTGCCCGTGGCGGTCTATCAGGTGAGCGGTGAATACGCCATGATTCAGGCCGCCGCCGCGCAGGGGTGGCTCGATCGCAACCGCTGCATGCTCGAATCCCTGCTGGCCTTCAAGCGCGCCGGCGCCAGCATGGTGCTCACTTATTTCGCGCCCGCTGCGGCGCGCCTGCTGCAGTAAGTCACCCGATTCTTTTCGTGCGATACCACTAGGAATTACTTCGCTCTCGATTTCCTTCGCGATCTTCTTGGTGATGGCTCCCTTCATTTGAGGTGAACCTTGTAGTCGTAGACGGAGAAACCCTCGATCGGCTCAATCGCAATGATGGACCGCCGGACACCGCGAACCGTGAACTCGTCTCTAACGGCAGGCTCTTCGCGCACGAGAATATAGCCGGACGTAACGACCTCTTCGCCCCGCCGCTCGCGATAGGGGCATTTATCGAAGGGCTTCTCAGGATATTCCAGCTCAACGGCCTCGCCTGAGCTAATCCTCAACCGGCTCGTACTGGATGCCGCCGTCGCCGGGTCGGTCGGGGCGATACTTGGGCCACGGGTCGCGGTGATCGTGAAAGCCGCGCACGATGGTCGTCGGGATATCGTGATCCCCGAAAGCTGCGCACTTCCAGCCCGTAGCGGCTCCGTTGAAGTGTGCGCCGATCTTCGTGAGGTGCTTACAGGTCATGCACTGATTCATGTCATTCCCGAGAACGGGCTTCATTTTGTCGGGATTCTCGCTGCTTGAGTCCGGAAATGCGCTCATGTATTGGGTGTCAACCTTATGCTGGACTGATTGATGTAATAACTATACGGCTCTCGAACGTCCCTGAAAAGCGTTTGCGAGTCGATGCAAGGCGTGGCTTCCATTCTTCCCCCGGCCTCAAGCCCTCGCCCGGGGCATTGTCCATCCGGCGTGCCATGGGCTACACTGGCCGAACAACGCAATGCGATATTTTTTCGCACGGGCCGAGAGGGAAACAACGCATGGAAAACATCACTCGCAGGGACTTTGTGAAGGGCGCCGCCGCGGCGGCGGTGCTTGTCGGCACCTCGAAGACCGCCTGGGCCGGCGCCAACGAGCGCGTGCGCATCGCCGTGCTCGGCATCAACGGGCGCGGCAAGTCGCACCTGGGCGGCTACAAGGGCATCAAGGACGTCGAGGTAAGCACCTTGTGCGATCCGGATTCGCGCCTCTTTGAGCCCCGGGCCAAGGAGTTCTTCTCCGGTTCCCGCTGGCCCACCCCGAAGTTTGAGCAGGACCTGCGACGCGTCCTCGATGATCCCGATATCGACGTGGTCTCCATCGCCACCCCCAATCACTGGCATTCCCTGGCCACCATCTGGGCGCTCCAGGCGGGCAAGCATGTCTATGTCGAAAAGCCCATGACCCACAACATCTTCGAAGGGCGAAAGCTGATCGAGGCGGCCGCCAAGTACAAGAAGGTGGTGCAGCATGGCACCCAGCTTCGAAGCAACCCCGGCTTTCAGGAAGGCGTTCAGGCGCTGAAAGATGGAATCATCGGCGAGGTCTACATGGCCCGCTGCGTGGTCTACAAGTGGCGCCCCTCCATCGGCCCCGGCCAGGCGGGCGAGCCTCCCAAGGAACTCGACTGGAACCTCTGGCAGGGGCCGGCCCAGGAACAGCCCTACCTCGTGAACGACAAGAACGAAGGGTTGTATGTGCACTACAACTGGCACTGGTTCTGGCCCTATGGCAACGGCGACATTGGCAACCAGGGCGTGCACCAGCTCGACGCCGCCCGCTGGGGGCTGGGCGTCGGCCTGCCCTACCGTTGCTCCTCCATGGGCGGCATGTTCCTTTGGGATGACGCCAAGGAAATCTTCAACGTCTCGTCGAGCTCGTTCATGTTCAAGGGCGAGAATGGCAAGGACAAGATGATGACCCTCGAGGTGCGCCCCTGGATGACCAATGACGAGGGCGGCGGCACTTCCTTTGGGGTCCTGTTCTATGGCTCGGAAGGCTACGCCACCTTCCCCGACTACAAGAGCTACAAGATTTACAAGGGCCGCGAAGGGGAACTCGTCAAGGAAGGCAGTGACGGGCATGACGGCCACCACTACAAGAACTTTATCGACTGTGTGCGCGCCAATAATCCCGCAGGCGTCAACGCCCCGCCGCAGGAAGGGCACCACTCCTCCGCACTCTCGCACTATGCACTGACCGCCGCGAAGCTGAACCGCACGCTGGAAATCGACCCCGCGACTGAAATGGTGACCGGCGACGACGAGGCGAACGCCTGCCTGACCCGCCAATACCGCGAGCCGTTCGTCGTGCCGATGGAAGTCTAGTCTCAGCTCTCAAACTCCAAAGCCAATCCCCGGCAGCCCGAGTCTGCCGGGGATTTCTTTTGTCGAGAGGAGTGGGGGAGAGGGGACTGGACAAAACGAAACCGGGGCGCTCCGTGAAGGAGCGCCCCGGCAGTGGAGAATTTCGGGCGGTTTAACGCTTCGAGAACTGGAAGCGCTTGCGGGCGCCAGGCTGGCCGTACTTCTTGCGCTCGACCTCGCGGGAGTCGCGGGTAAGCAGACCGGCGGCCTTGAGCGCGGCGTGCATGTTCGGATCGTTCTTAATCAGGGCACGGGCCACGCCATGGCGCAGGGCACCGGCTTGGCCGGCCAAGCCGCCACCGTCACACAGGGCGCGGATGTCAAAGCGGCCGAGGGTACCGGTGAGGTCGAAAGGCTGGGTGGCCATCTGCACCAGCACGCCACGGGCGAGATACTCGTCCAGCGGACGGCCATTCACAATGAACAGGCCATTGCCGGGCTTAAGGCGCACACGCGCTGTAGCCCGCTTGCGGCGGCCGACGGTCACAATTTCCTTCGTCTTCGGGTCAATCGAGGCCATGGGTATGCAATCCTGTTAGAAGGTGTACGGTTGGGGGTTCTGGGCGACGTGGGGGTGTTCCGCACCGGCGTAGACGCGGAAGTTCGTGCAGAGCTTGCGGCCCAGACGGTTGTGCGGAAGCATGCCCTTGATCGCCAGCTCGAGCGCGCGGGTCGGGTGCTTCTCCGCCACTTCGCGATACTTCAGCTCGGTCAAGCCGCCGGGATAGCCGGAGTGCCGGTAGTACATCTTCCGGTCGTCCTTCTTGCCGGTCACGCGAACCTTCTCGGCGTTGATGATGATCACATGGTCGCCGCAATCAAGGTAGGGGGTGTACTGCGGCTTGTGCTTGCCACGAATCAGACGGGCAGCTTCCACGGCCAGACGGCCCAACACCTTGCCCTCGGCATCGATCACGTGCCAGCGGCGTTCCACGGTACCCTCTTTGGGGACATACGTCTTCACGGTCCAGTTTCCTTCGTCGTCCACGCGCCGGCATCATTGCCGCGCGGCACAGGCATAGAGCCCGGAATAGTAACCAAATTTCCCGGGCGATGTCAACGCCCGGCCCGCCTCACCGTGCCGGCTTGGGGGGATTGTTCCGCCGGAACACTTCGTCGATGATGCCGTAGGACTTCGCTTCCTCCGCGCCCATGAAGAAGTCACGGTCGGAATCGCGCCGGATGACATCAAGGGTCTGCCCGGTGTGATTCACCAGGATCTCGTCCAGCATCTCGGAAATGCGAAGCATCTCGCGCGCCTGGATTTCAATATCAGAAGCCTGCCCCTGCACGCCGCCCATCACCTGGTGCAGCATGAAGCGGGAATAAGGCAGCGCCATGCGCTTGCCCTTGGTGCCCGCCGCCATCAGCACGGCGCCCATGCTGGCCGCCTGGCCAAGGCAGATGGTGGCGATGTCGGGACGCACCAGCTGCATCGTGTCGTAAATCGCCAGCCCCGCCGTCACGCTGCCGCCCGGGCTGTTGATGTAAATGTTGATGTCCTTGTCGGGGTCTTCCGATTCAAGAAACAGCAATTGCGCAATGATGTAATTGGCGACGTAATCGTCGATGGGCATGCCAAGGAAGATGATGCGGTCCGCGAGCAGGCGCGAGTAGATGTCGTAGGGACGCTCACCGCGCGAAGTCTGTTCATAGATGGTCACATTGCGGGGAGCAACCGGCGGAAGATCCGCCGGGGCCACCAAACCCGCGGGCATGCCCTCAAGCCAATTACTCTTCATCGGAAGCCTCTTGCGCCTGCTCGTCAAGTTCGTCCTGGCTCACCACGACATCCTTGATCTCCGCGGCATTCATGACAATCTGGAGCGCCTTGCGGCGGAAGATGCGGTCTTCGTAGTTCGAGCGCTGTTCTTCGCCCGAGAGGAACTTTTCCACCACTTCCATCTTCATGCCCGTGCGGGCCTGAATCATGCTGGCTTCCTCGGCGAAGTCGCTTTCCGTAACGGTAACGCCTTCCTTCTGCCCGATCTCGCCAATCACGATATACGACTTGATATTCTCCAGCGCATTCTCGCGGGCCTGCTCGCGAATCATCGCGTCACGCTTCTGAACCTCCGCCGGGGGAACGCGCATCTCGGCAAGGCGGCGCAGTTCCTGACGGTAATATTCGAGCGCGCTCGACTCGATGAGCGACGGCGGAAGCTCGAAGGTGCTGTTGTCCACAATCTGCTTCACCAGGCGGCTCTCGGTGATGCGCTTGCTCTGCTCGCTGGCGCCCACCCGCAGGTCGGCCGCCACCTTCTCGCGCATGTCCACCGCGTTTTCATAGCCCATTTCCTTGGCCATGTCGTCATCGATCTCAGGCAGCACGCGGCGCTTGATCTCGTTAATCTTGATCTTGAAGGTCGCGGTCTTGCCGGCCACGTCCTTGCCATGGTAATCCTCCGGGAAGGTCACCACGGCTTCCACTTCCGCCCCGGCCTTGGCGCCCACAAGGGCCGCCTCGAACTCAGGGAAGAAACGCTTCGAGCCAATGAAGTAGGGGTAGTTCTCGGCGCTTCCGCCCGGGAACACTTCGCCGTCGATGCGGCCCTCGAAGTCGATGACCACCTGGTCACCGTCCTGAGACTTGCCCTTCTCCACCGCCTCGAAGTACGCAAAGCGCGAGCGCACGTCCTCAAGCGCCGCGTCCACGTCCTTCGGCTCGATCTCAAGCACGGGGCGCTCCACCTTGAGGCCGGTGTAATCGCCAAGCGTGCAGCGCGGTGCCACTTCAAACTTGAAGGTGAGCTCGATGTCGGCGTCCTCCTCCTTCTCCAGCGCCGCCTCGACCCCGTCGATATCGGGCATGCTCATCGGGCGCAGGCCCTCATCATGCACCATCTTGTCAAAGGCTTCGCCCACCAGCTTCTGGAAGACATCGGCCTTCACGGCCTTGGAGAACTTGGCCTGCACCAGCGGCTTCGGAGCCTTGCCCCGGCGGAAGCCCTTGATTTCGGCTCCGCTCATTAGCTCATCAAACACGCTCTCGGCACGGTGCGCGCGGTTGGCCGCGGGAATCTTCACGCCAACTTCGTAAACGCACTCGCCCTTGTATTCCACCTCGAACGAAGGATCTTCAACGAAATCCCAGTTGTGCTCGTGGCCATGGTGGTCGTCGTGATGGTGGTGCCCATGGTCATGATCATGGTCATGATCGTGGTGATCATGATCATGGTGGTCGTGGTCATGTTCCGCCACCGCCACGTTCTCGTCTACAGCCTTCGATTTCTTCTTGTCGCTCATCGGTGGTTGCCATCCTATTATGGAGTATGGTGGGCGAGGCGGGACTTGAACCCGCACACCTTTATGCAGGTACTGGATCCTAAGTCCAGCGCGTCTGCCAATTCCGCCACTCGCCCCGTTAGACGGGCCCGGCAGCATCGGCGCTCATGAAAGAGGGCCGCATGTTCCCGCGCGGCCCTCAATCCCGACATATCGCTAAATGGTGGGCCGTGAGGGTATCGAACCCCCGACCTTGTGATTAAGAGTCACCTGCTCTACCAACTGAGCTAACGGCCCATCCAGAAAAAATAAAAATGGAGCGGGAGACGAGATTTGAACTCGCGACCTCAACCTTGGCAAGGTTGCACTCTACCACTGAGTTACTCCCGCTCAGAGCGGCCCGTATGTTAGCAAATGAATTTCGGGCCTGTCAACTTCGAACCACCCCGCGCCAGTCCCCGCGTCCACACCCGGGGCGAGCAATCAGACTGCCGCCGACAACTCCGCGTAACGATTCACCCCTTGCGCTAGATGAATAAAAAAATGCCGAACGATTTCTCGTTCGGCATTGGGCTTTTTGGGGCCTCATTCAGGATTCAGCGACGCAGAATCCATCCTCGCTTTCGGGGCAGGGCGCGTAGCCGCCGAGGTTGAAGAACTGCACGATGCGCAGCAGTTCCGTCAATTCGATCGTCCAGTTGGCCGGGTTGTAGTCGCCCGTATGGAAGGGGCAGTCGCGCGCGGCTTCTTCGCCCTCGGTAACTGGCGCCAGCGACACGCCGTCTTCCGACTCGGGATCACAGTAGTACGCGCCGCCATTGAAGAGCTGGATGACGCGCAGCAGCTCATCAAGCGTGATAAAGCCATCGCGGTTGAGGTCCGCCGAGCTTGTTGCCGCCGGAGCCTCGCC
>JBJOID010000123.1:0-3750 GCA_046047315.1 Candidatus Hydrogenedentota bacterium
GCCTGCTTTTCGGTCATCGGCTCATGCACCCGCGCCATCCGGACCGCCTGCTCGACAAAGCCCGCCTCCCAGATCTCTGCAATCAGCGCCATGCGTTCCTCAGCGCGCGCGCTGGCAAAGCTTGGCGTAGTCACCTTGCGTGCCGCGCGTTTCGGATAGTGCTGCTGCAACTGCGCCAGCGCGTGTTTCTCGTTCGGGAATATGCGGTCCCACACCAGGCGCAAGGTGCGGTCGTCCACCACCCGCACTGGAAATCCCCGCGTGCCCCCGGTGGCGATGGCGCTCGGCGCTTCGCCCGCCCGGCGCTCTGCGCGCAGTAGCCCCCGTATTCCGTCCGCGTCCAGCCCGTCCACTTCAATGTCGATGCACAGATAGTTATGCTTTTCCACACCGCGCCGCTCGTACATCTCGCGCGACTCCAGCGTATGCCCGATTCCCCGCACCGCCTGCCGGGGAATCTGAAGCACCGTCGGATAAGGACGCTCGCCCAAGGGCCCTTGGTCGGAACGCAGATTGATCTCCAGCCCATCCTCGGTGTCCCGCAATAACCAGTTATCCGGTCGAGCGCAGTAGCGCCAGCGTTGCCAGGTGAGCAAGCCAAAGAACCCCGCAATCGCCCCCGCCAACCCAAACATCACCCCGTTCGTGCCCCCGGTCTTGGGAATTGCGGTGAACGCCGCCACGCCGAAAAGGAGTATGGTTACCTGCAATAACGAACGCCATGACTCGTTTCGATAAACCCGGTGAGGCTTTCGCGAGGATAGCTGCTGGTGATAAATCAGTTTCATTTGTTCCCCATCCAGACTGGCGAATTCTAGCACGGTCTTGCTTGCGCTTATTCGGGGCGGTAAACGCAAAAACGACTACGCTTGATTCCCCCGGCCGGGCTGTAGGACCATTCGCGGTTATTCCTAAACTTCCAAGGAACACATCATGAACATCATCGTCGCCGGTGGCGGCCGGGTGGGGTATCACTTGGCTCGGCTGCTCAGCCGCGAGAAGCAGGACGTGACCGTCATCGAGTCCGATCGGGACATCCTCGAGCAGATCGATTATGCGCTGGATGTGAACACGGTGGAAGGGGATGGCTCCAACGCGATGCTGTTGCAGTCCATCGGGGCCGGCATGGCCGATCTCTTTGTCTCCAGCATGGGTAATGACGAGAAGAACCTGATTGCGGCGGCCACGGCCAAGGGGCTTGGCGCGAAGACCGTGGTGGCGCGCGTGGGCAACCCGATGTATGTGAACGCCCACGTCATTTATGAGCCCGTGCTCAATATCGACTATATCCTCAGCCCGGATGCCCTCGCGGCACTCGAGATTGCCCACTATATCGAGGAGCCCGGCATACTGGCCATGGAGGAATTCGGGCATGGCCTGGTGCACCTGCGGCAGATAGCTGCCGCGGTCAGCCCCACCACGGGCGGAAAGACCCTGAAGGATGTCTTCCCATCTGGAAGCCGCGTGCTGGTGGGTCTGATTTCCCGTGATGGCAAGAGCGTGGTGCCCAACGGCGACGCGGTGGTGAACCCCGGCGATCAGGTGACGCTGATTGGACAGCGCGACAAGATCGGCAAGGCGCTCAAGCTGTTTCAAGGGGATACGGAACGCCCGGAACGCGTCGCCATCGTGGGCGGGGGCACCATTGGCCTGCGCCTTGCCCAGGCGCTGGATGGAAAAGTGAAGTCTGTAAAACTCTTCGAACGGCGCGAGGACCGCGCTACCGCGCTGGCCCCGAAGCTCAAGAAGGGCAAGGTGGTTTGCCGCGACGGCACCTCGCGCGTTTCGCTCGAGCAAGAGCATATCGACGCCGTCGACGTGTTCGTGTCTGCGACGAAGGATGACGAGCGCAACATCATGGCGTCTGTGCTGGCCAAGGATCTCGGCGCGAAGAAGGCGGTGGCCATCATCAATCAGCCCGACTTCGCGCCGCTGGTGCGGCGGCTCGGCATCGACCTCGCGGTGACCCCGCGTGCCAGCATTGCGAACCGCATCCTGAAGCTGGCGCACCTCGGGCAGGTAGAATCGCTTGCCATTCTCGACGAGGGGCGCGTCGAGGTGCTGGAGTTTGAAGTGAGTCCCAAGTCCGCCATGCTGAACCGCCCCCTGCGCGAGGCCAGCGCGCGCCTTCCCAAGGGTGTGCTTGTGGCCACCATTGTGCGCGGCGACAATGTCACCGTCCCCGGCGGCGACGATCGCCTCCAGGCGGGAGATCGGGTCGTGCTGATTGCCAAGGGAGATGCTCTCGAACCTGCTCGTCGGCTCCTCGCGGGCGACTGAGCTCCTGAACGAGAACCGCAATCCCGCGCAACAACGCTTATCGTGAGGGCAGCCGCAGTTCTTGCTTGGCGACCGGGCCAGGCAAGTCCCACATCGTCACCTTGCGACGTCCTTTTGCCAGTTCTTCCATTAGCGACAAGACTATCGGCGAATCGAAGTCCCGCTCCCGATAGAAGACAACGGTTCCCGACCGTAAGTCGCAAACATTCGAATAGAGCGTCCCGCCGTCCCGCTTTGTCGACTCGTCCCGCGTGCGCGGCACCGAGATGGATTTCAGCAACTCTCGGAACGCATCCGGCGTCACTGCTCCCTGCGCTTCCTTGAAATACTGCCGTACCGACTCGAACCGTGGACACGGGAAATTTCCCGCGCCCGGGTTCGAGAAGCGGAAATTCGTCGCGGCCACGTAGTTGCCCTGTTCCCTGCGAAACAACTTCATCGCCCCCTCGTGCAATTCCACCACGGCGCCATCGCCCGTGGCATCCGCCAGCAACAGATGCCCATTGTTGATGAGTTGCAGGTCCCACTGTTCAAGCCAAGCGAGCGCCTCGGCCACAGTGGCGCATTCCGTCAGCAGCGCGTCGCCCATGTTGTCAGGCGCTTTCTTCTTTCCCTTGATGCGCTTCGTGCCGCTCTCCGGCGTCACCGCCGCGTCGAAAAACAAGCCCTTTTGATTCAGCCCGCCCTGCGCGAAGTCGCGGGGCTTGTCCTCCTCGAATCCCCAGCACAATCGGCCATGCTCCGCTCCTGTGCCCGGCTCCACCCAAACCAACGGGGTGACATCCAGGTAATAGTCCTCGTTGTTCCCTGCTAACACTGTTTCTTCATTCACCGCCATGAAGATGCTGCACGGAACAGCCACTCCCGAGAGACCCAAGCTCAAGAACACTGACAAAGCTCTCACCAGCATAGATGCTTCCCCAACTTAGATTTCGCTCCAGCAGACTATGCTGCCTAGTGCGCCACGTTGCCTTGCCAAGACATCTTGCCCATGGTACCCTATTTCGCGTAGACGTCAAGATACTGGGGGCGGACACGTGGTTCGCGAGACGCTACAACTTTAGGAGGTAGTCATGCGCAAGCCTGCGTGCATTATGGGGTTGCTGTTCGCCGCGCTTTGTATCGTTGCGCAGCCAGCCGTTGCGGAGAACAAGGGCGAAGCATTGCCGCCACGGACCGTCGAGATCATCGTCGACGTGGAAAACCGCGCGGTCGAAAATCTCTTCGGGGGGGATGCCGAGGCCGCACGCACCTATGTGAGCAACGTGCTGTTCGCCGTCCGGATCATCTTCAATCAGGACTTGAACATCACGCTGAGCGTGAAAGAGTTGAACGTATGGGAGTCCCCCGCGCCGTTCGAGATACCCGCTTCCGAGGAACCCGATACCTCCGACGTGCTTAACGCTTACCGTGACTACGTGCTTGCCGAGCGGGACGAGGATTTGCCCTGCCTCTTTCAGCTGTTCTCGG
>JBJOID010000124.1:0-11042 GCA_046047315.1 Candidatus Hydrogenedentota bacterium
TTGTTGGCGAAGTTTACTTCGCCACCGCTTCCAGCACTTCTTCTTCCGTGGCGGCCTGGGCGTCCCATTCGGGGTGGCGGGCCTTGAAGGCGTTGATGGAGGCGTTGTAGTTCTTCATGTATCCGGGGGGGACGTCTTCGTAGACGCCGCCGCACCACCAGTCGTACTTGCCTTCCATGGCGTGCTTGGCAATTTTGTTGTACTTGGTGTTGTGGTTGCTGCGCACGGCCTTGAAGTTGGTCTCGATGCGCTGGCGGGCGTCGGCGCAGAAGAGGTCGACGAGGTCCTGCATGGACTCCTTGTCCTGGCAGAGGCCGAGGTGGGCATCGGCGTAGCTGAGGGCGGCGGCCATGGCGAAGAGGTCGGTGCCGATGTCGACGAAGTTGCTCATGATGATCTGCTCGCGCTCGAGCTTCTGCTGGTACTTGACCATGGTGAAGAACATGGTGCGGGCCAAACGCTTGCTGCTGCGGGCGATGTAGCCAAGGTGGGCCTGGTTGCGGGCGTCAAGGTGGCTCACCTTGAAATCGCTGCGCGCTGGCAAGTATTGCTTGGGCAGCCATTTGGCGTAGAAGGGGAAGAAGCTCTTCAAGAAGTGCTGGGCCTTGTTCACGCCCTTTTTCATGAAGGGCATGATCTGGCGCACGTGGGTGTCCATGGACTCACGCGCTATGTAGAGGCGCATGATTTCGCTGGTGCCCTCGACGATGCGGGCGATGCGGGCGTCGCGAACGAAGCGCTCGGCGGGCACGGGATCCTCGCCGCGGGCCGAGAGGGACTCGGCGGTTTCATAGCCGCGGCCACCGCGAATCTGCAGGAAGTCGTCGGCATTCTGGCAGCCGACCTCGGTGCAGAAATACTTGGCCATGGCGGCCTCGATGCGGATGTCCATCTTGTGCTCGTCGGCCAGGGCGCAGCTGAGCCAGGTGATGGCTTCGCTGGCGTAGGTGTTGGCGGCGATGCGGGCGAGCTTGGCGCCGGTGTTCTGGTGCTTGCCGATGGGGGCGCCCCACTGCTCGCGCTTGGTCACCCACTTGCTGCCGTAGCTGATGGCCTTCTTGCCGCCGGCGCCGGCCGTGGCGGGGATGGAGAGGCGACCGTTAACGAGCGTGATGAGCGCGATCTTGAGGCCGTCGCCGGGCTGGCCGATGATGTTCTCGGTGGGGATCTTCACGTCCTTGAAATTGAGCAGGCCGTTCTGGATGCCGCGGATGCCCATGAAGTCGCAGCGGTGCACCACCTCGAAGCCGGGGGTGTCGGTCTCGAAAACGAAGGCGCTGATCTGCGGCTTGGCCTTGCCGTTCACAATCTTGTCGGGCGTGCGCGCCATGAGGATCATGATCTCGGCCACGGGGCCGTTGGTGATCCACAGCTTCTGGCCGTTCACGATGTAGTGCTTGCCGTCCTCGGTGGGCTCGGCGTAGGTGATCATCTTGGCGGGGTCGGAACCAACGCCGGGCTCGGTGAGGCCGAAGGCGGAGATGGCGCCCTTGGCGATGCGCGGCAGGTAGGTGTCCTTCTGCGCCTCGGTGCCAAAATACTTCAGCGGGCCGGCCACGCCGATGCTCTGGTGCGCGGTGATCCACGCGCCGGTGGAGGCGCAATAGCTGCCGATGTAGGCGCAGACGCGGCTGTAGTTCACCTGGCTGAGGCCCACGCCGCCGTACTTCTTGTCAATCTTCAGGCCGAAGGCGCCCACTTCCTTGAGCGCGTTGATCGCGTCCTGCGGAAGGATGCCGGTGCGGTCCACTTCGCTGGGGTCGATGTACTGCTCGAGGATGGGCTTGAGCTTGGCGATGTAGTCGTCGCCAATCTTCTTCTCGGCCTCGCTTTGCAGGGGGAAGGGATGGATGGCGTCCCAGTTGAATTCCCCCGCGAACAGGTCCGACACGAAACTGGAACCGTCCCAGCTGTCCTGCCGGGAGTCTTCCGCCACGTCCAGCGATGCCTGCTTCTTCTCGTCACCTACTTGCATTGCCGTTCCTCCAATGGAAACCCGATACCCCGATGCCATCCGCGTCCATGGCGGTACGGCTCGAAGCCAGCCCTCGACACATGCCGGTACCCTGCGACCGACCTACCGATAAGTATAGGAAATGCCCGGGCGCAAGTAAAGGGGTTTTTGCAGGCTGTGAATCGGCGGGGCCACCTTGCAATTGGGTGTTGTGTGGCCTAGAGTTAGCGGGTGTCCCCGGATAAAGGAATGCTGCCGATGGCCCGCTTGCTGTTTATTCTTGGTGTTTGCGCCCTTGGGGCGGTGTCCGCTCCGGCCTTGGCCGAGGATTTCGACGCGGCCGCCGCGCAGATTCGGTCCGCTTGGGAACAGCGGCAGAGCGTGAGCGCGACGCTGCGCATCGAGGCGGCCCCGCCGATTGGCTCGACGCGGGTGGTGATGGGCGGCGACGGCACGGTGCAGGCGCTGCGCGTGGACGGGGTGGAGAAGTACAAGACGCAGGCCAAGTACAGCTTCGGTCAGCCGATGACGGCGAGCATGCAGGTGGAATGCGTGTTCGATGGCAAGTCGCTGCAGGTGACGAACGACGCGCTGGGACGGCGGGGTTCGCGCACGGTGGATCCCGACCTGTATCGGGGCGCGGTGCCCCCCGGCGGCGGGCTGTTGCTGGACGCGCTGGCGGCGGACATGACGCTGGAGCGGCTGGCCGATTCGGACCTGGGCGGCACGGAGGTGTTCGTCATCGAGGGTAAGGCGAAGGAGAAGGCTGCGCCGGTGTCGCGCTTGCAGGCTTGGATCGCGAAGGATACCGGCGCCCTGCTGAAGCTGGAGCTTTACGAGAGCGACGCGGTGTTGACGGTGCGGCTGCTGCTGAGCGATTTCGAGTGGGACCTTGAGCTGGACCCCGCGCTCTTTGAACTTTCCACCACGGCGGACACCTTGGCCCCGGCGCAGAACTAAGCGCGGCTCAGGCGGGCGGCTGAAGCTCTCCCCGCAAGACCTGCCCCGCGGGCGCGCGGGGCACCGGCGAGGGCGTGTGGCTCTTGCCGAAGTCCAGCACGTCGGGTGAAAACATCTCGACGCCCTTCACCAGTTTCTCAATGTCGTCGGACTGCACCAGTTCGATGACGTCGGCGCGGGCGTCGTAGTGCGCTGCAAGCCGGGTGTTGTAGCGGTAAAACTGGATGAGGGCGAGCAGCAGCACAAAGAGCGCGGCCATGCCGCCGAAGCGCGCGCCCTGCACCGCCATGAACTGGGAATAGCCGTCCCCGCCTTCAACCGAGGCGGCCGCCTCACGCGCCGCCGCCAGCTCCGTGCGCAGGGCCGTCACGGCCGCATCGGCCTCAAGCAGCGAAGCGCGGGCTGCGAGGTAGGCATCCAGCTTCGCCCCCAGTAGGCTCAGGTCTTGCGCCTCTGCGGCGGGCGCCGGGGCAGACTCCTGTCCGGGGACCGGGGCTGGCGTGGACAGCGCGGCGCGCCATTGTTCCAGCGCCTGTTGTTCCTCGGGGGCGAGGGTGAGCGCGGCCGAGGCGTCGATGGACTCGACGGCGGGGAGGGCGGCCTCCAGTCGGTCGAGCGCGGCGCCGAGGCTGTAGGCGGCGTCGCCCTGCACCAGGGCCCCCGCATACACGAAGAGCCACCCCATGCCGGCGATGCAGGCGGCCATGGCGGCAAGCTGGCACCGCGCGCCCACGCGCGCCCAGATGGCGCGGCGGCGAAACTTCAGCACAAGGTGGCGGTGCCGTTCATCGCGGGCGAAGGTGACGATGTTGCGCAGGGTGAGCCCGGCGAAGGCACGGCCCGAGGATGCCATGACCCAAAAGCCAAACCACCACAGGATGGGCATGGCGAGAAAGACGGGCCAGCGGTAGGTGGGCTGGAAGTACCACACGGCCGCCTCGCACGCGAGATACGCGGCGATGCCCGAGATGAGAAAATTTCGCGCGGCCACGCGAAACCATTGCGGCATGCCCAGCAACTGCTTCATGAATATCACCCGCTACAGCCTATGCCCGATCACGGCGCTATGGTACTCCATGTGCCCACGCGCGAACACCCGCCTTACAGACAGGCGCAGTTCAAATCGCGCGCGGCCTTCACCTCGTCGAGACGCCCCACCGGCTTGGTGCGCGGGCAGTCGTGGAAGTAATCAGGATTCTCTTCCGCGAGCTTCGCCAGCTTGAGCATGGTGTCGCAGAAGGCGTCGAGCGTTTCCTTCGATTCCGTCTCGGTGGGCTCGATCATGAGGCACTCGGGAACGGTGAGCGGGAAGTAGACGGTCGGGGCGTGGTAGCCCTCGTCGAGCAGGGCCTTGGCGAAGTCCATGGCGCGGACGCCCTTTTCGGCCTGGGGCGACGCGGTGAAGATGCACTCGTGCATGAAGCGCGCGTTCTCGAAGGCGGGCTTGAAGGCACCCTTGAGGCGGGCGAAGATGTAGTTCGCGTTGAGCACCGCATAGCGGCTCACGTCGCGGAGGCCTTCGTCGCCGTAGTAACGGAGATAGGCGTAGGCGCGGACGGCGATGAGGTAGTTTCC
Source organism: Candidatus Hydrogenedentota bacterium (assembly GCA_046047315.1). GTDB lineage: Bacteria > Hydrogenedentota > Hydrogenedentia > Hydrogenedentales > JAEUWI01 > WGMK01. The sequence continues at coordinate 4,490 of JBJOID010000124.1, forward strand.
GAAGAAGGAAGCGACGCGGCCGATGCTCTTTTCGGGGGCGCGCAGGGTGTAGCGCCCATTCTCCTCGACCACGCGCGGCCCGGGGAGGTAGGGCACAAGGCGCTCGCTGACGCCGACAGGCCCGCAGCCGGGACCGCCCATGCCGTGCGGGGTGGCGAAGGTCTTGTGCAGGTTGTAGTGCATGACGTCGAAGCCGAGGTCACCGGGGCGGCACTGGCCCATGATGGCGTTGAGGTTGGCGCCATCGTAATAGAGGAGGGCGTCCACCGAGTGGGCGAGCTTGGCCATCTCGACGATGTCTTCCTCGAAGAGGCCGTGCGTGTTGGGGCAGGTCATCATGATGCCCGCGGTGTTCTCGTTGATGGCGGCCTTGAAGCGATCGAGGTCGGTGAGGCCGCGGCTGTTCGAGGGAATCTCAACGACCTTGAAGCCGGCCATGTTGGCGCTGGCGGGGTTGGTGCCGTGCGCGGAATCGGGGACGATGATGGTGTCCTTGTGGGTGTTGCCGCGATCCTTGTGGTAAGCGGCCATGAGCAGGGTGCCGGTAAGCTCGCCATGCGCGCCGGCAATGGGCTGCACACTGGCGGCCTTCATGCCCGCGATTTCGGCAAGCTCGCGCTCGAGTTCAAACAGCAGGCGATAGGCGCCCTGCACGCGCTCCTCGTAGGCGGGCGAGCTGGAGAGGTGCGGGTGCAGCCGCGCCATGCCCGGCACGTTGGCGGCCACCTCGGCAATCTTCGGGTTGTACTTCATGGTGCAGGAGCCGAGCGGATAGAAGGTGTCGTCGATGCCGACGTTGCGCTGGGACAGGTGCGTGAAGTGACGGACGATGTCGATCTCGGCGAGCTCGGGGAGCGCGGCGGGTTCGGCGCGACAGAGCTCGGGGGCGAGGGTGGCCTCGGGCACATCGAGGGCATCGAGGCGAAGGGCGCGGCGGCCGGGCTTCGATTTTTCGTAGATCAGTTGCATGACGATTCCTTCAGCAGCGCGGCGAACTGGTCGAGGTCGGCGCGGGAATGTTTCTCGGTCACGGCGATGAGCAGGTCATTGGCTTCGCCCGCGCCGACATCGGCGAGGGGGAGCCCGGCGTGGATGTCGTGCTTGAGGAGCGCGGTCACCACGTCGCGCGCGGGCTTGTTGAGGCGCACGGCGAACTCGTTGAAGGTGGGTCCGTCGTTGAGGAGGGTGGCGAAGCCGAGTTGCTTCTTGAGGTACTCGGCCTTGGAGTGGCTGGCGATGGCCATTTCGCGCAGGCCTTCCTTGCCGCGCAGGCTGAGGAAGATGAGCGCGCGCAGGGCGCAGAGCGCCTGGTTGGAGCAGATGTTCGACATGGCCTTGGTGCGGCGGATGTGTTGCTCGCGTGCCTGGAGGGTAAGCACGAAGCCGCGGCGGCCCTGATTATCGACCGTCTCGCCGGCGATGCGGCCGGGCATCTTGCGGACGTAGTCCTTGCGGGTGGCCATGATTCCGAGGTAGGGACCGCCGAAGCCGAGGTTCATGCCGAGGCACTGGCCTTCCGCGATGGCGATGCCCGCGCCCATTTCTCCCGGGGTCTTCAGCATGCCGAGCGAGATGGGATAGAACGACACGACGAGGATGGCCTTGGCCTCGGCGCACTTCTTGCCGAGGTCGGTGAAGTCGCGCACGGTGCCGAGGAAGGACGGGTTCTGCACGATGACGCAGGCGGCGCCCGTGGGGTCGTCGCCCCGCACGATGTCGAGGTTCAGGTTGGCCGCGTGCGTGTGCAGCAGCTTCACGTAGGTTGGATTCAGCGAGTCATGCAGCACGACGCGGTTGCGGCCGGTGCAACGCACGGCCATGGCGGCGGCCTCGAAGACCGCTGTGCCGCCGTCGTAGAGCGACGCGTTGGCGAATTCCATGTTGGTCAGTCGGCAGATGGCCGACTGGTATTCATAGATGCTCTGCAGCGTGCCCTGCGAGGTCTCGGGCTGATAGGGCGTATAGGCGGTGTAGAACTCGCTGCGACCCGACAGCGCATCCACGGCGGCGGGGATGTAGTGGTCGTAGTATCCGCCGCCCAGAAAGGAGAGACGCCCGGGATTGTTGCGCGCGGCGAGCTCTTCTATCTCGTCCCGCACGCCCATCTCGCTCTTGCCCGGGGGGATGTTCCATCCCTTCATGCGCGAGGCCTCGGGGATCGAGGCAAAGAGGTCATCGATCGAGTTGGCCCCGATGACCGAGAGCATCTCGGCGGTGTCTTGCTCGGTGGTTGGTATCCATGAACCCATGTCAATGTGCTCCAATGCGTAATTCGTGGCGGGGGTTCAACATCCCCCGGCGCTTCGCGCCACCCCCTTCAAAGGGGGACATTTGCGGGCCAAGCTTCCCTGTCCCCCTTTGAAGGGGGTGGGCCGTGGCGGTGTTCCCGCCGCGGGCCGGGGGATGTCCGGCGTGGCTCAGTGTCCGCCTTCTTCTTCCACATACTTGGCGTAAGCGGCGGCGTCCATGAGCGCATCCACTTCCGCCGCGTCCACGCCGCTCAACTTAAAGAACCAGCCCGCGCCGTAGGGGTCGCTGTTCACCGCGCTGGGGTCGTCCTCAAGAACGCTGTTCACTGCCGCAACTGTTCCCGCGACCGGTGCATAGATGTCGCTCGCCGCCTTGACGGATTCCACCACGGCGGTTTCTTCGTGCTGCGCCACCACGCGCCCCACCTGCGGCAGCTCGACATAAGTCACGTCGCCAAGTTGCCCCTGGGCATGGTCGGAAATCCCGACGACGTAGAGGTCACCGTCCTTGCCGACCCATTCGTGATCTTTGGTGTAGCGGAGGGTATTGGGATCCATCGGGCTCTCCTTGCAGGACCGGTCGGGTCCTATGCCTCAATCTTCATCCGGCAGGTGCCGTTCTTGTAAATGGGAATGTCCGCCACTTCGACGGGGAGGCTGCGCGGCCCGGCGAGAAGGGCGGCGCCGGGAGCGGCATGCGACTGGGCAACGCGTGCCAGACCCACCCCATGGCCCACGCTGGGGCCGAAAGTGCCGCTGGTCAACACACCCACGACGACGCCATCGGCCGTCAGCTCCATGCCGTGGCGCGGGGCACGGCGGTCAGCGGTCTTGATGGCCACGAGCACATGGTAGTTGCCCGCGTCGCGCTGCGCCGCAATCTTCGCCTTGCCGGGAAACTCCGTCTCCCACGCGATAAAGCGTTCCATGCCGCATTCCAGGGGCGTCAGTTCCTGCGAAAGATCTTCGCCGTTGAGCGGATAGCCCACTTCGGTGCGCAGCGTATCGCGCGCGCCCAGGCCGCAGGGGGCCACGTCGGGATGCGCCACGAGCGTGCGCCAGAGTTCGGGACCGATGGCATTGGGCACGAAGATCTCGTAGCCGAGTTCGCCGGTGTAGCCCGCACGGGTGATGACGATATCCGTGCCCCGCCAGGTGGTGCGCTGGCCGTTCCAGTACTTCATGTCGCGCACGCAGTCAAAGCCCGCCTCGAGCAGGATGTCGCGCGCGAGCGGCCCTTGCAGATCGATCTTGCTGGTCTCGTCGGAGACGTTGGTGACACCGGGCACGCCCTCGAAAAGCGCGGCCACCTCATCGAGCGGGCCTGCGTTAGTGACGAGATACCAGGTGTCGTCGTCAAGGCGGAGGGCGACGCAGTCGTCGATGATGCCGCCCTTGTCGTTGAGGAGGGCGCTGTAACGGCAGAGGCCGACGCGCAGGGAGAGCATGTCGGAATAGACGAGACGGTCAAGCGCCTCGATGGCGGGACGGCCCTGCAGCACAAACTCGCCCATGTGCGAGCAGTCGAAAAGCCCCGCCTTGGCGCGCGTGTGCAGGTGTTCCTCGATGATCCCGGCGAACTGCACGGGCAGCGCCCAGCCGTGGAAATCCACCACCTTGCCGCCGCTGGCCGCATATTCATCATGGATTGCTGTCTGCCGCATGCCACGTATCTCCATCCGGTCGCCGTCCACATTCGGACACGGCGATGCGAAAAATCAGAACTGGGGTGCCCAGGCGAGCGGCAATACGGCGCGCCCGCCGCTCCACCGTGGTTCAGGCCCACGTCTTTCTCGCCAGTCGCGGCGGGCGGAAAGTCCCGCTATGCTGCCAGAAGCCGCCAAGGGGGTCAAGTCACGGCGCGCGGCGCGCCACATGCAGGGCGCTGGCGAAGCGCTCGGCGCTGGCCGTCAGGCCGTGATAGTCCTGCGCGGCGACGAGCAGCCTATTGACCAGGGCGGTGCCCACGCCGACGGCGGCTACGCCGGCGTTGAAGAAATCGGCGAGGTTATGTTCGTCGATGCCGCCGGTGGGCACGAGGGGGATTTGCGGCAGCGGGGCCCGAACGGCCTTGATGTAGTCGAGACCCCCGAGCGTGGCGGGGAATACCTTGATGAGGTCGCCGCCAAGTTGCCACGCGCGCACGATTTCGTTGGGGGTGAAAGCGCCGGGAATCGCCGGCACGCCGTGGGCATGGGCCGCCTCGATGACGGCAGGGTCGGTGTTGGGACCAACGACGTATTGCGCCCCGGCCTCGATGGCCTGGCGGGCGGTGTCGCCGTCGATGACGCTGCCGACGCCGAGCAGCACATCCTTGCCGCGCAGGTGCTCGGTCGCATCACACAGGCACTGGAGCGCGCCGGGCGTGGTCATGGTGACCTCGATGCAGCGCACGCCCCCCTCGGCGATGGCCTTGACGACATGGACGAGTCCCTCGCTGGAATCGGCGCGGACAATGGCGATGATGCCATGTTCACGGATATAGGTCACTCTATCGTTGCGGTTCATGGCATGAATACCCCGGTGTTGTCAGGCGGAGCGGGCGCGGCGGACGGCGTCGGCCCAACCCGCCAGCGCGGCCTCGCGCTGGTCGCTGGACCATTGTGGATCGAACTGGCGGTCTAGTTTCCATGTGTGGCGCACATCGCCGGTGTCTTTCCAGAATCCGGTGGCGAGCCCCGCGAGGAAGGCGGCTCCGAGGGCGGTCGTTTCGAGGATCTTGCCGCGAAGCACGGGAACGCCGAGCACGTCGGCCTGATGCTGCATGAGCAGGTTGTTGGCGCATGCGCCGCCGTCCACGCGCAGCTCGGTGATGGAGGAACCAAGGTCATCCTGCATGGAACGCGCGACATCGGCGCTCTGGTAGGCGATGGACTCGAGGGCGGCGCGGACGATGTGGGCGCGGTTGGAGCCGCGCGTGAGGCCAGTGATGATGCCGCGGGCGCGCATGTCCCAGTAGGGCGCGCCGAGCCCGGTAAAGGCGGGGACGATGTAGACGCCGCCGGTGTCGGGCACTTCGGAGGCGACGGCCTCGCTTTCGTGCGCGCTGCCCACGAGGCGCATCTCATCGCGCAGCCACTGGATGACGGCGCCGCCGATGAAAATGCTGCCTTCCATGGCATAGGTCACTTCGTTGCCAATGCCCCATGCGATCGTAGTGAGCAGATTGTGCTTTGAGGGCACAGGCTTGTTGCCCGTGTTGACCAGCAGGAAGCAACCGGTGCCATAGGTGTTCTTGCTCTCGCCGGGTTCGAGGGCGGCCTGGCCGAAGAGGGCGCTCTGCTGGTCGCCCGCCATGGAGGCCACAGGGATGCTGCCGCCGAGCAAAGTGGTTTCCCCCGCCACGCCACTGGTGGGAACCACCTCGGGCAGCATGCTTTCGGGAATGCCCAGCGCGTCCAGGAGGACGGAGTCCCACTTCAGCTCGTTGATGTTGTAGAGCAGGGTGCGCGACGCGTTGGTGTAGTCGGTGACGTGCTTGCCAGTTAGGTTGTAGAGCAGCCAGGAATCGATGGTGCCAAAGCACAGCTCGCCGCGCTCAGCCCGTTGGCGTGCTCCGGGCACGTTGTCCAAGATCCATTTGACCTTGGTGCCGGAAAAGTAGGCGTCGACGACGAGTCCCGTCCGGTTGCGGAATTCATCCGCGAGACCATCGGCCTTGAGTTGCTCGCAGATGTCGGTGGTGCGGCGGCATTGCCACACGATGGCATTGAAGACTGGCTCGCCCGTCTTGCGGTCCCACACCACAGCCGTCTCGCGCTGGTTGGTGATGCCGATGGCGGCGATGTCGGCGGCGGTGGCCCCGGCCTTCTTGAGCACTTCGCGGGCGGTGCCAAGCTGCGACTCCCAGATTTCCTGCGGGTCGTGCTCCACCCAGCCGGGCCGGGGATAGATCTGGCGGAACTCGCGCTGGGCCACAGCCACGATGTTGGCCTCATGGTCGAAGAGCAGGCTGCGGGAACTGGTGGTTCCCAGATCAAAGGCAAGCACGTATTTGGACATGGCTGCGGACTCCCTCGGCTAACGGTCATCAACGGTGTAGCACGAAAGGCGGCGGGGGAACAATGCCGCAGGGCGCGGCATCAGTCCTGCCAGCGGGGCGGGCGTTTCTCGGTGAAGGCGCGCATGCCTTCCTGGGCGTCGGGGCTCTTGCGCACCTCGACGTGCAGGGCAAGGGCGCGGTCGAGGGCGTCGTCGAGCGCTCGGGGACGAAGCTCGTCGAGGAAACGCTTGGTCAACCTGAGAGCATCGGGGGAACCTTGCAGCACCTTGTCGATCATCAAGTTGACCTGCTCGTCGAGGCA
>JBJOID010000125.1:0-11479 GCA_046047315.1 Candidatus Hydrogenedentota bacterium
GGGGGCACTACGGAAAGCAAGCCATCTGGATTGGCGTATAATCCATAAGTATTTTAATTTCAAAAACTTAAGATGATGTGGGTGCTCTTGGCACGCAGCTTGCAATGGGAGAAGTGTCAGCAGAAAACACCCCCGCGAGCGCGGGGCAACGAGAAGGAAGAAGAAAATGTCAGCCTTGATTACCACCCGGAACGCGATTTCCCCCTTCCTTGGCTTCCGCGATCTGGAAGAGCGGATCAACCAGATGATGGGCAATACCGCAGAATGCGCGGTGGGCGCATGGACCCCGGCGGTAGACCTGCGTGAGGACAAGGAACACTACATCCTCGAAGCCGACCTGCCCGGCGTGAAGCGTGAGGACATCGACGTGTCGGTGACCGGCAACGTCATCACCATCAAGGGTAAGCGCGACGGCGAGGATTGGAAACAGGGCGATGGCTTCCGCAGCATCGAACGCAGCTACGGCAGCTACCAGCGCTCATTCCGGATCCCCGGCGGCGTCGACGCCTCGAAGGTGGAAGCCAGCTACGAGAACGGCGTGCTGCGCGTGAGCCTGCCCAAGCCCGAGAACGCCAAGCCGCGCCAGATTCAGGTGCAGGTCAACTAAACCCCAAACGGGCGGTCCCCCAACCGCCCGAGAAAACCCGAATCCCCTCCCCAGCCCCCGCGCGCCTCCCTCCCCTCAAGAGCGCGGGGGCTAATAATTTTTGGAATGTTCAGGGGCAAGGGCCGCAGCCGCCGGCAGACCTCAACCGCGCAGCTTCTTTAGCAGCTCGTTGCAGCGCTTGATGCCCTCTTTCTCATCGAGGCGGTTGCCCTCGTATTCGATCCCGATGTATCCCTTGTAGCCGTGCTTGTCGCACACGATGGAAATCATCTTCTCGTAATCGATCTTGGTCTCAAGGCCGGTCACGTCGTCGAAGTCGTAGCACTTGGCCGACACGGCCTGGGCATACGGCATGAAGGCGTCCACCGCTTCATACTTGTCCACCTCGTCCGGGAAGTTGCCAAAGTCGGGCAGCGTCCCGAAGCGCGGATGATCCACCGCCTTCATCAGGCCGGTCAACGGCTCGATGTAGGACGACGGACCCCAGTGGTTCTCGATCGTCACGCCGATGTTCTTGGTGTCGCCATACTCGCAAAGGGCGCGGAAGCCCGGCACCGAGCGGTCGATGAATTCCTTCATCGCTTCGGGATTCTCCAGCGTATCCCTCTCCTCGCCCTTCCAGTTCATGCGGATGCAATGGCAGCCCAGCTCGGCGGCCAGGTCGATGTAGACCTTATGCTTGTCCACGGCGTCCGTGCGGAAGTTATCCCGGCGGTGGCCAATCGCGCCCTGGCCGTCCACCATGATAAGCAGGATCTTTACGTTGTTATCGGCAGCGTTCTTCTGCAACTGGCTGATGTACGCCGGCTCGATGGAAGGCAGCATGCCACTCACCAACTCAATGGCCTCGATGTCCCATTCCTGGCGCGCCATCTTGGGCATGTCGAGCATGGGAACCTTACCCTCGCCGTCGCCAATGGTGCGGTGCAACGACCATCCCGCAAGGCTGATACCGTAGGTGCGCTTCATCGGGGTGGTCTCCTGGGCCCGCGCGCCAAAGGTTGCGCCGGTGAGGGCGGCCCCGGCGAGGGCGCCTGTTTGCATCAGAAAGGTGCGGCGGTCGGTGTGTTTATTCATGGGGTCAATCCTTGTAGGCGTTCAAAGTCACAGCCGCGCGCACTTTACTCCATGCCGCTTCGGCGGGGCAAGGGGCGGGCGGCTCAAAACAACTGGTGCCGCAACTGCAACACCAGCGTGATGTACGACAGGATCACCACGGCGGCCGCCAGATCGAGGCCCGGAAGCCAAACCCCGTGCCGCCGGATGAAGGTCGCCAGGAAGGGATACTGCAACAACCCCGACAACGCATAGCCCAGCAGCAGGCCATGGGTCCCGCCCAGCCGGTACCCCGTGATCACGCAGCCCGCCATCGTGACGACGCCGATCGCCTGAAGCAGCATGTGGTGGAACGAGTCTCCCCGCGCAATCAGCACGCTTTCCGCCGGGAGCAGCACCACGGTAATCATTGCGCCCAGCGACAGGAACTGAAGCATCCAGCCCGCATCGCTATAGCGCTCGTCATACAGCAGGCCAATCAGCTCGGGCGCCACGGCATAGAGCAGCATCAGCGGGGGCAGGGTGAGCAGCAGCAGCGAGATGCGAAAGCGGCGCACCTGCGACCTCAGCGCGTCGGGTCCGCACTCCCCGGCCCGGGCGTAGACCGGGTGCAGTATCCGCGAGGACAGCTCGTGCATGAGAGAGACCGTCACCTGCGAAAGCATGAAGGCGATCGAGTACACGCCAAGCTCGGTGATCGTGAGCAGCTTGCCCAGCATGATCTTGTCCAGTTGCCCCGCCACGAAGGTGAGCATGCTGCTCAGCGTCAGCCACTTGCCGAAGCGAAACAGCTGGCGCGCCACGGCTCGATCGATCTGGAAACGCATCGGCACCGCGCCGGGCAGGAAGTGCGTCAACGCGCTCGACAGGCTGGTGTAGACCAGCGTGCCCGCCACCAACGGCCACACGGTCGAGGTGTACAGCGCGCCCGTAATCATCACGCCCACCGACACCGTATAGCTTCCCAGGCTGATGATGGATATCAGGCCCAGCTTGAGGCGGCGCTCCAGCACGCAGACATAGGTCGAGCAGCACGCGTCGAAGAAGATGGACAGCGCCGCCACCGGCAGCACCATCGCGAGGCGGTCGTCTTCGTAAATCCATGCCAGGGGCCAGGCCATCGCGCAGGCGGCCAGCCATAGCGCCGCGCCGCGCGCCACCGAGATGGTCCAGGCCGTCCGAAGGAAGTGGGGCTCGTCGCCCTGCTTGTTCTGAATGAGCGCCGGCCCGGTGCCGAGATCGCTGAACATCTGCAGCCCGTGCAACACCACGTTGATGATGAGCATCAGCCCGAAGTCTTCGGGCACCAGCAGGCGCGCCAGGATGAGGTTGCTGGCGAATCGCAGCCCCTGGCTGTAGCCGTACTCCGCAAAATTCAGCGCGGCCGCGCGCACCGCCGGGTGACGCAACGAAAACCGGCTGGCGAAAGACGCTTGAAGTCCCTCGGTCTCGTGGTCGGTATCGTCGTTCAATCCGGTTAACGCTCGCTAGCCTGTGTATCATGCGTTGCGGCGGACCTGAACAATACGGGATACTCCCCGCTCTGCAGGCCGCCAGTGATGCGAGCGAGGATTGTATAGGAGTGCGCATGGATTTAACGACCACACCCGCCCCCGCCGCAGTTCCGGGCCGGGGGGGCGCTGGTCTTCCGCTCTCGCCCATGCAGGAAGGCATGCTCTTTGCCTCCTTGCAGGCGCCCGAAGGCTCCGGCGCCTACATCGAGCAGGTCTGCGCAACGCCGGAATTGCCCTACCAGACGGCCGCTTTCCGCGCCGCATGGCAGGCGGTCACCGCGCGGCACGACGCCCTGCGCATACGCTTCGCCTGGCGCGGCCTTGCCGCCGCGGTGCAGCATGTCGAAGGTGACGCGTTGCCCGACATTGCCGAGCGCTCCTGTCCGCCGGAAGCGCTCGATACCGCGATGTCCGATTATCTTGCCGAGGATCGCCGCCGTGGCGTGAACCTGGAGCACGCGCCCCTGCATCGCGTCGTCGTCTTCGTCGCGGCTCCTTCCGCGTGGCGTTTCGTATGGACCATCCACCACGCGGTGATTGACGGGCGCGGCATCGCGACGGTCATGCGCGAGTTGATGCAGATCTATGCCGCGCTCGTTGAGCAGAAGGCCGCGCCCTCCCTGCCGGAGCCTGTGGACTTCGCGTCGCGCGCGGCGGCCCTGGCCCAGTGGCGCGACGAGGGCGCGCACGCATTCTGGCGTGAACGCTTGATGGACGTGGAGGAAACTTGCGCGCTGCCGCTGATGCCCCCGGCCGGGGACGAGGGCACGCCGCCCGAAACCCGTTTCGTGCTGGACGCAGGCCTGACCCGCGCCTTGGAAGAAGCCGCTGCGCGATGCGGCGTCACCGTCGCCACGCTAACCCATGCCGCCTGGGCCATGCTGCTCTACCGGTACACCTGCAAGTCCACCCTCGTCTTCGGCGTCACCCGGGCCTGCGCCCCGGAAGGCGCGCACGACAAGGCCGTCGTCGGCCTGCACATCAACACCCTGCCGCTGGTGGCGAAGGTGAATCCAGACCTTATCCTGCGCGACTGGCTTCATGCCCTGCGCGGGGCATGGCTGGAGCAAAAACCCCACGCGAATACCCCCGTTCGCGCGGTGCAACAGGCGAGCGGGCTCTCCGGCGGACAGCCGCTTTTCGAGACCTACACCGTGTTCGAGCGCGGTACCCTCGACGACCTCGCCCATGCGGGCGCGACGCAACCGGTTCCCCGCCGCTTTGTCTTGCACGAGCGAACCCCATCGCCCTTGACGCTCGCCGTCTACCATGCGGAGACCCTGTCCGTCCATATCGAGTACGAACCCGGCCGCTTCGAGCATGCCGCCATCGAACGCCTGGCCGGGCATTTTCGCAACCTCCTGTCCGGGCTTCCCGACGCCCTCGATCGCCCGCTCGGCCAGTGGCTGATGATGACCCCGGACGAAAAGCGTCGCCTCTTGCCGGCTCCCCCCAAAGTCACCGGCTTGCCCCTGGTGCATGAGGCCTTCCGCGCCCGGGCCTTGCGCCGCCCGGGAAACCTCGCCTTGCGCCATCGCGATGACGTGCTCACCTATGCCGAGCTTGAGGAAAACTCAAACCGTCTGGCGCATGCCCTGCGCGGGGCGGGCGCCGGGCCGGGCCGCATCGTGGCCTTCTGTCTGCCGCGCTCGATAGACGCCATCGTCACGCTGCTGGCGACGCTGAAGACCGGCGCGGCCTACCTTCCCGTCGAACCCAGCCTGCCACCGGAGCGCCGTGCTTTCCTCTGTTCCGACAGCAAGGCTTGCCTGCTGGTGGTGAACGAAAAGACGCACGGGGAGACCGCACCCGTACCGGTCTTCAACCTGGAAGAGCGGCGGGATGAGATCGCCCGGGCCAGCACCGCGCCCCCGCTTTGCGAGGCCGGCCCGGAAAGCCTCGCCTATGTCATCTATACCTCCGGCTCAACCGGTCAGCCCAAGGGCGTCGAGATCACCCATGGCGCCCTCGCGGCTTTCGTCGACGGCGCGCGCCAGCTTTACCGGCTGCGCGGTCGCGACCGGGTGCTCCAGTTCGCCTCGCTGAGCTTCGACGCGGCGGCGGAGGAGATCTTTCCCACGCTCACGCGCGGCGGCGGGCTGGTGCTGCGCACCGACGAGATGATCGATTCCGCCACGGGCTTCATCGAGCAGTGCCGGGTATGGGGCATCACCGTGCTCGATCTGCCCACCGCCTTCTGGCACGTTATTGTGGACTCCCTCGACCGCATCAAATGGCCGGCCTCGATACGTCTCGTGATCATCGGGGGCGAGGCCGCCGACGCGGCCAAGGTGCTCCAATGGCGCAAGCTCGTCGACCCCGAGGTGCTGCTCGCCAACACCTACGGCCCCACCGAGACCACCGTCGCCGTGACCATCGCATGCCTCGAGCAGGAGAAGGGCGATGGCCCGGTGCCAATCGGCGTGCCCTTTCCCCATGCCGCCGCCTATGTGCTTGGTCCGGCGTTGGAGCCCATACCGGAGGGCGTGCCCGGAGAGCTCTGCATCGGCGGACCCCAGCTGGCGCGCGGCTATCTCGGGCGGGAAGACCTCACACAGAAAGCCTTTGTCACCGCGCCGTGGGACGGGCGCACACGCCTCTACCGCACCGGGGATCGCGTCTACCGGCGCGGCGACGGGGCGCTCGTTTATCAGGGACGCATGGACCGGCAGGTCAAGCTGCGGGGATTTCGCATCGAGCTCGGCGAGATCGAGGCGGTGCTGCGGGAACATCCGCTGGTGACCGAGGCCGCCGTTATCGTCAGTGAGCTGCACCCCGGCGTGCCGGTCTTGTGCGCGTATGTCGCCGCCACCCCCGGCGCGCCGCTTCAGGCCTTGCCCACACAGCTCAAGGCCCACTGCGGCGACCGCATGCCGCCCTACATGACGCCCGCCCACATCCTTGCGCTCGAGGCCTTGCCCATGACCACAAGCGGCAAGGTGGACCGCAAGGCGCTACCCGCGCCCCGGGAAGAAGGAGCGCGCCACCGCACCCGCGCACCGCGAGGAGCGACGGAGACGAAACTGCTCGAGATCTGGGAGCAGGTTTTCGGGCATGGCGACATCGGCTGTGAAGACGACTTCCTTGCCATGGGCGGCCACTCCCTGCTGGCGGTGCAAATCATCACGCGCATCGCCGGGCAGTTTGGCGTGGAAGTGCCGCTTGCTGAATTCTATGCCGCGTCCACCATCGAGTCCGTCGCCGCCCTCGTGGATGCCGCGCCACGCCGAATCCCGGAAGAGGATTTCGCCGCCCCGCCAGGGGGGGCTTTCCCGCTCACTCCGGACCAGCAGATTCTCTGGGTCTACGAGAAGCTGTATCCCGGCACCCCGGCCTACCACATCCCCGTGGCGTTCCGGCTCAGGGGGCCCGTGCGTCTCGACCATCTGCGTGCGGCATTGGACACGCTCGTGGCGCGGCACGAACCGCTTCGCTCGCGCTTCTACCTGCGCGACGAGGTCCCGGTCATGGAGGCCGCGCCTGCGGTCGAGGTGCCTTGGTGTGAGGAGGAAAGCCTCGGCGACGATGAAGCCGCCATCCGCGCCTGGCTCACGCTCGAGTCCCGGCGTCCCTTCGATATCGCCCAGCCCCCGCTGATTCGGTGCGCCTGCCTCAAGATCGCGGAGGAAGACCACATCCTCTGCCTGACGCTCCATCATCTCGTGGCCGACGGCTGGTCGGTGGGGGTGCTTGCACAGGAATGGGGCGAGGCCGCCGCGGCCATCGCGGAATCGCGCGCGCCCGGATGGAAACCGCTTGCCGTCGCTTATCCCGGCTACGCGGCCTGGCTTAACCGCCGCATTGCGGAGCAGGGCGACGACGTGGATCGTTATTGGCGGGAACATCTGAGCCCGCCCGTGCCCCGGCTGGAGTGGCCCGCGCGCCGCAGCCCCCGAGACATCCACGAACCCCAGGGCGCCCAGTACCCCGTCACGCTCGACACCGCGACCTCCGAGTCCATCGACAAGGCAGCGCAGGAACTCGGGGCCACGCCCTTCGCTATGCTCTTCGCCGTCTATGCGCTGGCCCTGCAACGCATGACCGGGCAGCGCGACTGCGCCGTCGCCTTCAGCCACGCGGGCCGAAGCCGGACTGCGCTCGAGCCGCTGGTGGGATTCTTCATCGGCACCCTCCTGTTGCGTGTACAGCAACTTGGGCCGCGCCGCTTCGACGAGCTCCTGCGCCACGTGCGTGATGATCTCGTCGCCGCGCTCGATCATCAGTTTGTTTCCTACGCGCGCCTGCGCGAGATTGCCGGGGAGGACCCCGCCGGCGCTCCCCTCATGCAGGCGCTCTTCCTCATGCAATCCATGGAGCTCCCCGCGCCCGAGCTGCCCGGCGTCGAGGCGAGCGTCTTGCAGGTGGACCTTGGCAAGGCGCTCGCGGAGATGACCATCGAGCTCTATCCATCGGTGAACGGCTACCTGGGTTGGATCGAGTACCAGACCGAGCTATTCGATCGGGAAACAGCCGCACGCTTCGCGCGCCTCTTCGAGACCCTCGCAGGCGCGGTGGCCGCCAATCCCTTTGCCTCCCTCGATGAACTGCCCGGCTGGGAGGACTGCCCAGAGCCATTCCCCCTCGCCCCGGCTCCGGGGCTCGTGCTGCCGCCGCCTCCCCCCAGGTTGCGCATCCGCCGCGGCGATGCCGTGATGGACGCCGACCTTCCGCCCGACGACGTGGAGCTTCGGCTGCTCGCCCTCTTCGAGCGCGTCCTCCGCACCAGCGGCCTCGGCATTCACGCCAATTTCTTCGACCACGGCGGACACTCTCTGCTCGTCATCCTCCTGCTCGATCGCGTCGAGCGCGAGTTCGGCGTCCGCCTGCCGCCGGTGCGCGTATACCAGGCGCCTAGCGCGCGAGGGCTCGCGCAGTTCCTTCGCGACACACCGCCTCCGCAAATGTCCCGGGTGGTGCATGCCATCCAGGGACAGGGCAGCCGCGTGCCGCTCTTCTTCATTGGCTCCACCGACATGGTGCCGCCGCTCTTGCCCTACCTGAATCCCGATCAACCCATCTACAGCCTAAACATCTTCGGACTCCTTCCCGACGAGGGCGAGGTGCCCGCGCTGACCATCGAGGGCATCGCCGCCGAATACATCGCTGAGATGCGCGCCGTGCAGCCCGAAGGCCCGTACCGGCTGGCCGGCTACTGCCGCGACACCATGGTCGCCCTCGAGATGGCGCAGCAGTTGCGTGAGAGCGGACAGCAGGTGGACCGCCTTATCCCCATCGACTTCTTCTGGGAAAGCAAGTCCCGGTATCCCCGCCTGATCCGGCATGCCATCAACCTCTGGAATTTCGGCGGCGTCTACCTCGAGGAAAAGGTCTGGGAGACGACCAAGAAATTCCACGAAGCCTACGCCCGCCTCAAGGCCAGGCTGGCCCAGCGCAAGGTGGAACGCGACGGCCAGCCCCTCTCGCAGAGCAATCGCAACGCCGCCTTCATCGGCGCCTACTACGACGCCGTCGAGGCTTACGAAATCACCCGACCCTTCCCCGGTCATGTGGACGCCATCCTGGTGACGGAGTGGGGGATCGACCGCCTGCCGGAATGGGAAGACGTCGCGGAGCAGGGCGTCACCCTGCGCCTGCTCAAGGCCTGTCATCACAACCTGTGGAATCCGCCGCAGGATCAGGACCTCGCCGCCTTGATTACTGCGAGCCTCGAACGCGGCGGAACACCATGAGCCTTCCCAGCCCGGGCGAGGTGACGCTCTGGATCATCAACCTCGATGGCGAGGAGGGCGACCCCGCCCTGCTCGACGACGCAGAGCGCGCCCGCGCTCAGGCGATGGGCACCGAACAACTCCGCCAGCGCTTCGTTGCCGCCCATGCCGCCCTGCGGCGAATCCTCTCCCGGGCCGCCGGACTGCCGCCCGCCAGGCTGCGCATGGCTGTGGGCGAACGCGGCAAGCCCCATCTACCCGACGTGCCGGAGGTCGAGTTCAACCTTTCCCACGCCGGGCCTGTCGCCGTGGTCGCGGTGTCCGGGTTGCACCCCGTGGGCGTGGACATCGAGACGCCCCGCAAGCTCGACAACCTCGACGCGCTCGCCCGGCGTTATCTCGCCGCCGAGGAGTTGGATGCGCTCCTTGCCCTGCCGGAAGCCCGCCGCGCCGACGCCTTCCTTCATTACTGGACCGCCAAGGAAGCCTTCATCAAGGGGACTGGAGAGGGTTTGCACCGTCCCCTCGACAGCTTCGCCGTGCTTCCCTCCCCGGATTGGCGTGCGTGGCGCGTGCAGGAAAAACAGGGGCAAGACCTGCGCGACGGTCCCTGGCGAGGCGTCACGTTCTCCCTGTCCTCGGGGGCCTTGCTGTCCCTTGCCCTGCCCCTCGACGGCTTTCACGCCTCGCTCCGCCGCTACCCCGACGGCGCCGCGATTCCCATTTCCGCCCCCGCTTTGTAACCCCCGCGCGCCCATTTGCTATACTCGCGGGCGCTAACCAGAAGTAAACCCGCCAATACGGTTGCGCCGGGGAATGGAATGACACAGAAACTTTACATGACAGCCGAAGGTATCGCCGAGCTCCACGAGTCCTTGCGCGAAATGAAGGAGCGCCGCCTCCGGGTGGCCGACGCCATCGAGCATGCCCGTTCCCTGGGCGACCTCAAGGAGAACGCGGAATACCACTCCGCCAAGGAAGAGCAGGCCATGCTCCACGCCAAGATTAAGGACGTGGAGGACAAGCTGTCGCGTGCGGTGCCCATCGAGGACACGGAGATTGACACCAGCAAGGCCTATGTGGGCGCCATGCTTACGGTATATAACGTGAAGATGAAGAAGGAGGTGATGTGGCAGCTGGTGAGCCCGGCCGAGGCCGACATGGCCAAGGGCAAAATCAGCACCGAATCGCCCGTGGGCAAGGCCCTGCTGGGCAAGGCGGAGGGGGAGACGGCCGTGGCCAGGGTGCCCGCCGGCGACCTGCAACTCGAAGTGCGCAAGATTTCCTATTAGTTTTGTTTCGTGGCCGCATGGACGCGATGGACCGTATGGACCGCTCACCGCGGTCCATCCTGTTGTCCACCTTGCCCATGCCGTCCGTTAAGCCTTAACCCTCATGTAAGAGCGCCATGCCAAAACGCACCGACATCCGACGCATCCTGCTCATCGGCTCCGGCCCCATCGTCATTGGCCAGGCCTGTGAATTCGATTACTCCGGCACCCAGGCGTGCAAGGCGCTGCGCGAGGAAGGCTACGAAGTCATCCTCGTGAACAGCAATCCCGCCACGATCATGACCGATCCCGACACTGCCGACCGCGTTTACATCGAGCCGCTCACGGTGGAATACCTCGAGCGAATCATCGAGAAGGAGCGCCCCGACGCGGTGCTGCCCACGGTGGGGGGGCAGACCGCCTTGAACCTCGCGGTGCAGCTGGCCGAGCGCGGCATTCTTGCGAACTACGGCTGCGAATTGATCGGCGCCAAGCTGCCTGCCATCCGCAAGGCGGAAGACCGCGGCGAGTTCAAGGACGCCATGATCAAGATCGGTCTCGATGTGCCGCGCAGCAAGGTGGTGCACACGCTGGCCGAGGCGGCCGACTTCGGCGCCGAGGTGGGCTACGCGGCCGTAATCCGTCCCGCCTTCACCCTCGGCGGCACGGGCGCCGGCCTCGCCTTCAACAAGGAGGAATACGAGGCGGCGGTGCAGAAAGGGCTCGACGCCAGCCCGGTCAACGAAATCCTCATCGAGGAGTCCATCGTCGGCTGGAAGGAATACGAGCTCGAAGTGATGCGCGACCTCAAGGACAACGTCGTCATCATCTGCTCGATTGAGAACTTTGACCCGATGGGCGTGCACACCGGCGACAGCATTACGGTGGCCCCTGCCCAGACGCTCTCCGACAAGGAATACCAGGTGATGCGCGACGCCGCCATCGCCATCATCCGCGAGATCGGCGTCGATACCGGCGGCTCCAACGTCCAGTTCGCCACGAATCCCGAGACGGGCCGCATGATCGTCATCGAGATGAACCCGCGCGTCTCGCGCAGTTCGGCCCTTGCCTCGAAGGCCACCGGTTTCCCTATCGCCAAGATCGCCGCCAAGCTCGCCGTCGGCTACACGCTCGACGAGATTCCCAACGACATCACCCGCGAGACGCCCGCCAGCTTCGAGCCGACCATCGACTACGTGGTCACCAAGATTCCGCGGTTCGCCTTCGAGGCCAGCGCCGAAGACCGCGATACGCGCGGGTTCATCTCGATGATGACCATGCGCCCGTTCTCGGGATTGATGGCGAATTGCACGTTCGATCCGCCGGTATCGACACCGATCTCGCGCAAGCACGCGATCGAGG